>NZ_JBWLUY010000030.1:0-41247 GCF_057784295.1 Mesorhizobium sp. CNPSo 4688 | reverse complement strand
GGCGCGACCTTCGGTTACAACGCCCAGACCGGCGAGTATGGCGACATGATCGCCATGGGCATCGTCGACCCGGTCAAGGTCGTGCGCACCGCTCTCCAGGACGCGGCCTCGGTCGCCGGCCTGCTCGTCACCACCGAAGCCATGATCGCCGAAGCCCCGAAGAAGGAATCTGCCGGCGGTATGCCGGGCGGCATGCCTGGCGGCGGCATGGGTGGCATGGGTGGTGGGATGGGCTTTTAAAGCTCCACGCATCTCGACAATTTCGAAAGGGCGGCAAGCAAAGCCGCCCTTTCGTCGTGTCCATTGCGCCGGTTGTCGGCGACCCGCAAGCGGGGATATAGGCCCGACAAGGGTTAAGCTTATGTTTGGAGCAACTGCCCGACAACGCGGGACTCTGCTATTGATGATAATGCAAATTTGCATTATCTAATCGTGTCGATGAATTGGAGCTGTAAGATGACGACATTGACGGTGACGGCACGGGGACAGGTGACCTTTCGCAAGGACGTTCTGCAGCATCTGGGAATCAGACCGGGCGAGAAGATCGAACTTGATCTGCTCCCCGACGGCCGGGCGGAATTGAAGGCGGCGCGGGCGAAGGGATCATTCAGGGAGCTCTCCGGTTTTCTCAAGGGCAAGACGAATGGCCGCGTGTTGAGCATTGAAGAGATCAACGAGGCTATTGCGGAAGCGGGCACTGCAGCTGGATCGAGCAAGGAATGAAAGTCACGGCCGACACCAACGTTCTGCTGCGTGCCTATGTCGCCGACGATGAACAACAAGCGGAAGCAGCCGTCGATCTCCTGGCGAAGGCAGACATCGTGGCCGTTAGCCTTCAGGCCTTGTGCGAGTTCGCATGGGTTTTGGCCCGACAATATCAAACCGCACGCTTAGATATAGTGGCGGCAATCAGGGCCTTGTCGAACACCGCGAATGTCGTCGTCAACCGGCCAGCTGTCGAGGCAGGGCTTGCAGTGCTTGAGGCCGGCGGTGATTTTGCGGACGGCGTGATTGCCTTCGACGGCGACTGGCTGGGCGGGGAGACATTCGTCTCCTTCGACCGCAAGGCGGTTAAACTTCTGTCTGCGCAAGGACATCCTGTTCGACTTCTTTCGTAGCCGTCTTCAGGAGTGTCGCATGACCGCGCTTGGCGGTTCCGCGGTGACCACAGTTAACCATTGCGCGCCGATGGTCGCGCGCCGCCATCGGGCTGCGCAAGCCGAACGCCCGGGCCGCCGCCATTTTGCGCAATGAACTCGATGCCTGCCACCTCAAAGGCCGCGGTCGCCGTCGGCACCCCTAACCGGGAACGTGATGCCATGCTCCGACACCATGTTCCCTCGCTTCACCAAAGAACGTGCGCACGGCCTTGTCCGATAGGTCGATCTCCTTCCAAGCAACCAATGTCACAGCACGCAGCCCATGGCGAAGCACGGGATCGATGTCGAAAAAACCTTCTCGACGTAGCGTTTCACCCAGTCAGGCGAATAGGTGGTCACATAGAATGGCTTGCGCGGTTCCTCATAAACCGGCCTGACGGTAAGAAAGGCCGCCGTCTCAAGGCCGTAGACGGAGGCGATGGCCAAGTCGCCGAGGTTGGACACCCGGAGAGTAAACGGTAGCGAAACTGCTGATGGGCGCGCCACGCAAATGGGGCGCGATTGCAGACATCGCGTGACTACTCTATTCTGCGCTTTTGTGCGATTTGTCTGACTAAGAGGAAAAACGTTGGCCGAGGGTGAAACGAGCAACGCGTTTATTGAACTAACCGCCGAAATTGTTTCGGCATACGTATCCAACAACCCGGTTCCAATGGGAGAACTTGCCTCTGTGATCGACCGGGTATACCGATCGTTGAACTCGTTGCCGTTTGGTGCCCAGTCCCAACCAGAGGCAGAGCCGCTGAGGCCGGCGGTTCCGATCAGAAAATCTGTGACGCCGGATTTCATCATTTCGTTGGAAGACGGCAAAAAGTTCAAGTCTCTCAAGCGTCACCTGGCTACGAGCTATGGCATGACACCTGCCGACTATCGTGCGAGATGGAGCCTGCCTTCCGATTACCCTATGGTTGCACCGAACTACGCGGCAACTCGCTCGTCTTTGGCGAAAAAGGCGGGCTTAGGGCGAAAACCACCCCAGCAGGCTGCAAAAGGATCGTCGGTTCAGAAATCTGGCAAGCAGAAGCCCAAAGCCTGATCGAACGTTTCCAGCAAAGATCGCTCCTTCACTCAGGGAAGCTCTGCACCGAGGACTGGCACGCGTTCTACAGTGCTGCTCTCTTCAGTAGTGGTTTCCTTGTTCAATTGGCATGTAATCAAGGAAGAAGTTATGACGCGGCAAACCCGACCGTTTATCGTGGAAGTCAAGCAAAGGCGCGGCTATCAAAAACGCGACAATTCCATTTGGGGCGACATGGATCTCTCAGCCGCTTTCGCCGAGACGACACGGCAACTCGAGGAGATGGACATGTCAAACCGTAAGTTTGTTGATTCCAATATCGTGACCTTTAATGCTGAACGTTTGGACCAGGAAAAAGTGGAGCATCACATGGCAGAGACCGAGCATACTGAATCGTTAAACGCCGCCACGAAAGGCGCTGCGAACATCGAGGCTCCAGAGACGAAGAAGAAGAGCCGCCCGCCGCGAAACACAAAGACGGATTTGAAATCACCTGCTCCTAAGAACGGCGCCTCATCCGAGGCCAGTAAGGGGGTCGGATCAGTACGGCTCGGCCGCAAAATGTACTCCGAAGAGGAGCGCGTCAAAAAGCTCAGTCAAATCGAAAAGTTGCTTGGTGGCGGCGCCACTCTAAAGAGCGCCGTTAAGCAGGCCGGCACAACGGAGCAGACCTATTATCAATGGAAGAAGAGGGCCGCGGTGACCGCGGAGGCCGCGCCAGCGAGTGACGATCTCAAAGATCTTCTGGCGCTGGAGGAAGAAAACAAGCGGTTGAAGAACCTGCTTGCTGAACGTCTGCGCGCGGAGAACGCGGAACTGAAGAGGCGGCTGGGGCTGTAACATGGCAGTCCAACCCCCACGGGTTCGAATGGGAGCGGCGCCGTCGCCGCGTAGCCTTTGCGCCATGCAGAAAAAAATCGGATATCGCCGGCTCCTGAAAGGCGCGGAAGTCAATGCGGCAGCTCGTACATCCGCCTGTTCAGCCGATCGGCCGATCGGGCGAACCCGCTAGCAAATTGCGCACTCGGAGTGCCCTCACCCTCCGGGCCACTTCTAACGTATCTGGTGCTCGCCCCTTGCTGCCAAAGGCATAAGCCTGATCAGTCGCCAGGTGGTCCTCGCTTGCCAACAGGGTCAGATCCGGTGTCGATCGGCTGCTTGCCTCCATCACTCCAACACTCGGATCCGGCTCGCGCTTTCGCCAGAGGGGCAAGCACAACCTACCTTCGTAAACTGCCTCTTTCGCGGCTTAAGATCGACCGATCTTTTGTCCAGGATCTGCTGACCGATGCCGACTGCGCCGCGATTGTAAGATCATTGATTGAGCTAGCGCATGAGCTTCGAATTGAGGCAACAGCCGAAGGCGTGGAAACTCCCGAACAACTCGCCTGTCTGCGCCCACGTCAGATGCGACGAAGCTCAAGGCAATCTGATCTGGAACCTGTGGTGATAGATGACATCCTGGCATTGCCGCGAAGCCGTTTGGTCAGGAGCTAAGACCTTGAATAACAGGACCGGCGCTTTGGCGGCGTGGTCTTGGTTGGGCATGCCGCGGTCGCCCTCAAGACGTGGCTTATGGCTCGCTCAGCCCATTGCTATTCTCGGCCGATAGGTCAATGACGAGGAAAGTAAGGGTTGGCCGTGCCACGTTACGTTTGAGGAGAGGGGTCGCAAGCAATCTGATCTTGGAACAGAAATGTCGTGGGATCCAGACATAGCGACTTCGCGATGCCAGCAATTGTATTGACACTGATATTTCCAGCGCCGCGTTCCAACTTCGCTAACGTCATCTCCGAGACGCCGATCAACTTTGCCATCTGATAGCACAGAAGATTCCGGCGCTCGCGCTCGCTGTTGATAATGGTGCCAAGACGCCTCCGGATTGATTGGTCTCCAAGCTCATGAATCCAGGGCTCGATATCGGTTTTAGCTGTCAACAACGTGGCAATCGAGATCCGAAGCGAACGGGCCATCATGTCTAAGGTACGCAAGGTGACATTGTTCCTACGCTGAGCAGTTTTGATATACGTCCGGTAGGCGAGACCCTTACCAGGCGACGTATGAAACAACTGCGCCATGTCCTGGAGACGAAGCCGCCTTTGTCGGCGTTCGGCCTCGAGGACCGTCGTATGTTGACGCGAAGCGGGTTGTCCACTTCGCCCTTTCCATTTCGCTTCATAAATCGATGCGTGCGCACAACCTGCCTGTCGCTCGGCCCTTTTTGCCCTGACGATATAGCCCATAGTAAAATGACAGACAAGATAGCCCGAACGCCTGTCATTTTCCCACCCCGGCGTTCATTCGGCAACTTTAGCGATTGCGGCTCACCGGGGATGTCAGCGTCGATGGTAGTGCACCAAAATTTCTATGCAATGTCGCTCGTCGGATGCCGCGTAGACCACGGTTCCAGCCAACTGGATAATGACGCGTCTGGCGTTATCTCGCCCTAACATGTCCCCTGAGAGTCAGGGTGTCGCATGTCTTTGTCGTAAGTGGTAATTGTCTTTGCGACAGGAAACCCCCACCATGATGATTGGCTATGCCCGGGTCTCGGCCCAGGGCCAGGACCTCGACCAGCAGCGCGCGGCGCTTGGCGCGGCCGGCTGCATTCGCCTGTTTGAGGAAAAGGTTTCCGGCAAAGCGTGATCGGCCCGAGCTGGCGAAGCTCCTCGATCATTTGCGTCCAGGCGATGTCGTGGAGCGCACCAGCGCCGGCCGGATCGCGACCAGGGCGCATGGTGTGCGGTTCGGTCCTTCCCCTGCCCTATCGGCCGAGCAGATCACACACGCCCGCCAGCTCTTCGCCCAGGACAAGCCCGTCATCGAGGTTGCACGGCTCCTGAAGGTGCATCGAGCAACCCTCTATAGGGCGCTCGAACAGCGGCTTCGAGAAGCTCGCAGCGGTACCAGGCAAGGCTACCCCCGAAGCCGCTGAGTTCGTCCAGTCGGATGCCGCTGCGGCATAGCGCGCTTTCAGCTTGCGATTGCCCCATGGTCCAGCCTTGCCGAAATCCAGCAAGTCAGGACCGCCCAGCGTCAACTCGACACTGAGGCCCCTCCCTGGCCCATCGGGCACCGGTCCGGATACGAGCACCCTCCCCTCCCACATCGTATGATGTCAGAGGCACTTGCACAGCGATTTGCAAGATAGTTTATTGACTCAATGACTCTGGAGAGGGCGATTCATGGGAACCAGTAATCAACTTTGCGTCGTGCACCTACGGCGGCATCGTCGGCTGCGACCTGGGCCAGACCGCGACGCTGGGAAAGCAGACGTGGCCTTATGGCGTTGTCGCCATGGCATGGCCCGCTCCACCGGAAATCCTCGCCTGCAATGACCCCCGATCCAGATATGCGTTCTTGTCGTCACATCCTCCACCTCGTCGCATCCGCGGCCCTGCTCGCCGGTTGCGCCGGGCGAGTGCCGGATGCTTCACATTCGGCCGGCCCCGTTTCGGTTACGGACTCCTATTGGAAGCCCGATCGGGTCAGTCGCAGCCGGCAAGAATATGCGCCCGATTTGGGCCGCTTCCCACCGGTCATTACCCAGCGAACCGGCTACCCCACCGAAGCTCAGGCGAATAGCGCCTTGCGCCGCTCGCATTGGAGCTCCGTGCCTGTGCGCACGCTCGTTACCAAGGAAGGCATCCAGACGATCTCCGTCCCTGCGGAAGCCCCGCACACGATCGCCGCAGGCGTTCGTGTCTTTGCGTGCCGGCCCGGAGCGCTCAACGGCTATACCGGCCGCGTGCAACACTACGACGGCCCCGTCGTCGTCTGCGCTTCCGACCTCCTGTCTGCCGATCGTCGCGTGCTCGCCCGAGTACCTCTCAACTTCTACTACTGGCAGAAGGCTTGGCGCGTCCAAGACCCGAGGCCCTCCTACACGTCCGTACCGTGGGCTGATCAGGAACCCTCGCCACCCAAGAGCAAGGGCTGGTTCGGCAACCGCTATTGAGCAGCGGCCGTCACACTGACGCGTGTCGGCTGGCCAGATGCGCACAGAAGCCGACGGCCAAACCAATGGCAAGGCGCCACGGAGGCCGCATCGCTCACCTCCAGCCGAAAAACCGTGCTCCCGTAATTTTTCTTTTAGGCACAAGCCCGGCGAGCGACGTTTTCGCAAGGCTTTCGCTCAATCCCTTTACGTAGTGAAATCAGTGTCAGTGCTCGGCATTGCTGACGGTCGCCCAACTCTCAGGGTATCGCGCATTCGGCATTTCGGGGATCAAGCGGCGGGCTGCCCAGCCTCCCAACATCGTAGCTACTTCACGGTCCTATCGGTTAGGTTCTGCTCTTCTGCTGGGGGCTCGCTTCGTACGAAAATGTCCAGCACTTGAGCGATATCGACTCCTGACGGCGATCCGTTGCGCACCATACCCCTCGATACCGCCGAGCGCATGGCTCCAATGACGCAGCAGGCCGCCACGAGCGCTGCCACGGCATCGCCATCGGTCTCGGTCAATAGCTGCTCCGCCAGCGCCCTCGCTCCTCGCGGAATTTGATCGACATCTCCACCACAAAGCGACCACTGACGATTTTTTTCCGTCACGGCGACAACTCCCCGACTGTTCGATTTGACCATTGGCGGCCGAGCTGGCGGAGCGGATCTCCGATCGCCGCTGTCAGCACATGAGACAGCCCGATCGCAATCGCGATCGAGAGCGTTGCCGTCGCCGGAGCGCCCAGGAATTGGCCAAGGGACCATTTGAACAGCCCCAGCACCGGTAGATGGATCAGATAGAGAGCATAAGAGATGTCTCCCAAGTGCCGCAGAATCCGCCTTGGCCAGTTCACAGAACCATTCCGCAAGGTCGCCCTTGTCACGACCCATCCGCACATCAGCGCCAGTGCGGCAGTCGCCACGCCATGTGTCGCCGGCGGCAAGATCGCCAGCATGAAGGCCCCGACCGTCATCCAGAACGCCGCTTCCATGTTGCCGATCTCCCGAAGGTGTTCCGCTAGCCGTGGCCATGCGCTCGTCCCGATGATGGCGCCGCTCGCCAGCCCGACCGCGATTGCATCGATGCGGAACGTCCAGAGCGTCCCGCCCCATGGCCGCGGCGTGAACGCCCCGGCCACGAGAACGAGCCCGGCCAGCGCGACGAGCGCCCGCCGCGGTAGCAAGAACACCAAGAGCGGAGCCAGTAGATAAAATTGCATCTCGGCGGCGACCGACCAGAATGGCCCAAACGCAAAGGCGTTACCGCATCCTGTGGCGCCCCCGAAACAGGGCGCCCAATGCGCATTCGAAATGAAGGCGAATGCCGCCTTCGCGTCTGCAGGCTCAACGCCGCTTCCCGGGATGATTAACCCGATCGAGAGAATGGCGCCGACGCACCAGGCCAGCGGCACGATCCGCATGGCACGCCTGATATAGAAGGCGGAGGCCGCATCGAGCGCTCCGCGCTCGAGGCGAAGGCTTCGCAATGAGCGTTCCACCACCAAGCCGGAAATCACAAATAACAAGTCGACCCCGACGCTCCACGCTGGCGCAAGCAGCAAAGCGGCGACCGTCCCGCCTTCTCCGAAGACCGGCCCGACATGCGAAAGCACCACCAGCCCAATCGCCAGGCCTCGCAATTCATCCAGCCCGAATAGGCGGGCTTCTTGTTTCATTCAAATATCACGCTCGACAATCACTACGACATTGATTTAATCATAGGGCATGAGAGCGAGGAAAGGAATGCATGGACGGCCTGACATTTGTCGCAGTCGCGACTGCCCTTACATTAGCGCCCCACGCTTCGGCTCAGTCGCTCACGCATGATCCGAACGCCTGGCGCGCCGTCGCGTACGCCGATCTCGAGCTCCCGAATTCGGAAGCCGTGCCCTACGCCTCCCTATGGGCGGATCGACTGAAGAAAAACAACGACGCCTATGTGGCTAAAGGCGATATGCGCTTTGCGGTCGCCAATGCGCCAGCTTCCGAGAGTCACATCGTCGTTCGCAGCCCGACCAAAACCGTCGTCCTCTCGGTCCTGCACACGCTCACCGGCTGCTCGCCCATTCGCACCGATCCGGTCGGCAAAGCCACGCTGAAACGGTGTCCCATGCGCTTGGCGATTTATCAGAACGGCCGATCCACGGTCGCTGACGCTGGCTCCGGCTGTTTCATCGAATATGGCGCGCAACCGAATAGCGTCCGCCCTGACCTCGCTCGGAATGGTGCAATGGGTGCGTATGACGTTCAGGCCAAAAGCATTCGCGCCGGCATCGTATTCCAAGGTGAAATCGCCCCGGAATGCCAATTCCGGGTCCCTATCCCGCAACCCTAGGGGAAGCCGCGATGCCTGGTTTGATTCCGGCAACCTCGATATTCGGAAGGAGCGCAACCATGATCGACGTGGAAAACCTGACCTTATTCGGTACACCAGCGTGCCACGGGCCATCGCCAGCGGATCAAGGCTTCTTTCACAACGCGCGATGCGCGGCATTGACCGCGGCTCCCGCCGGCGGTCACGGCGGGATGATGTTGGGGAGATTTGGCATGGCCAGCCCGACAATCTTCGCGACTCTAGCCGTCTTGATCTCGCCGGCGATCGCGCAAGCGCTTGATCCGCTGAAGGCTCCGCAGGGATCATATGTAGTTTCCACGCACACATGTGCCGATCTCGACCAAGGCGTCGGCGCTCTCGAACTTGCGGAGTTCGACGGCTCCGCAATCACCGTCGGCCCGAGTACCTGCAAGATAGCAGGCACCCGTCATGCAGACGATGCGTTCCAAGCCTCATGTACCGAACGTGGCAGCAGCTCCCCGGTTATCACGCCGATGAAGATTACGCGCCCATCCAGCGACGCGCTCTCCATCAATGGCGCCATCTATAATTTCTGCCCGGGGAAGTAAGATGCTGCGTCCCTTCCCGTTACTCCTCTCCGCGCTCCTGGTCGTTGGACAAGCGCCTGTCGCGCAAGCGAATTCCTTCGATCAGGATGCAAGTTCTTGCGACCTCCATGACAAAACAACATTGCGTTCGCTTTGTACGAACGGAGCGGGTCTGCCGAGCTATCCGTCCACACAGGAGATGATCGAGCGCAGCCCGAACATCGCCAATATGATTGTAGACGCCGCCAACAAGTATGGCGTTGATCCCAAGCTCGCTCTTGCCGTATCGGCTCACGAAGGCGCGATGTCAGCATGTGCCGGCTCTTTCAGTGGCGTTCTTGGGCCGATGCAGCTTACGGGGGCGACCGGCCGGACCTACGGAATGGATCGGGGTATCTTGTCCGAAAACATTGAAGGCGGCGTAATGACGCTTCGCGATGCCGTCAAATCCTGCGGCGGCACGTCAAGTATTCGCTGCCTCGCCGATCGCTACAACGGAAGCACTGAAAGCCAGCGCCGTAACTGGACGAACGACGTAAACCGCCGCTATGCCGCCCTCAATTCGGCTGGCCAATCCATTCCTCAGGGATGCGGCGCGCAAGCGGTCTGCCAAATGGGACCAGGCGACTTTCCGACGCCCAATGGCGGTGACACAAAACTCGCTTCATCCGCTCCCGGTCCCGCCGGCAGCGACATCAACGTTGCCCCTGGTCAGGTGTAACCCCGCCTATTGAGGGCCACGCCGCCGGCCCGCGGCCTTCAATGCGAGAGATTTCGCGACGAGAGCTTTCCAACCCCCCGTTTCAGATGGCTTGCCAGCTCCTGGCGCACATCATCAGGCCATTGCTCCATCTCAACGCAGTTCACTTCGGCGGCAACCAGCGACCAGTACAGCAGATCCGCGTGTCGTCCTTCGAACAGAGCCGCCACAATGAACTGTCCGATCACCAACGTGATCGTCTCGGGCTTGCCTTTCTGCCGTAGAAAATCCGAAACCTCTTCCACCCATGGTTTCGGGTGGCAATCGACGAACGCGGCCGCTTCTTTATAAAGCGCATCGTCTCCTGTGACTTGCCAGATATTCGCTCGCATCGTGAACCCTTCAGCAAAATAAGGCCATTGCATCGACGCTGGCGGATTTCTTGGCGCGAGTCAAAGAAATATAAAATAGATTTCCTGCCAATCGTAGCAAATGAATCTACGCTCGTTGTTTAGCGTCTCCTACTTTACTTGTATCTACTGGTTTGCCCTGCGTCCCTTTTTGGCCGGAGGCAGCCGCTTCTTCTCAGAGGTTGCCCCAGCGGGGTTGGCTGCCTCTTTCAAAGAAGGAACACCACTGAAATCCGTCATCGAGCGCTTCACAGCCCGCGTGGCCTCAATATGCCGCGCAATCTCGGTGAAGCTGAAGCCGAACGTCTCGATGTCCCGCTTCACGCTGTCGTCGTCACCAGTCCGACCAATGAGCGTCCACACCGGAACCTTCAGGTGCCGCGCCAGCCGCTCCAGGGTGACGAATGTCGGGTTCCCCTTCCCCGTCCGCAACTGGTAGAGAGTGCCGCGCGATAGCCCCGTAGCGTCGGCAAAACTCGCATAGTCCGGGTACTCGTTCTCGATTTGCCGAAGTCGCAGCGCCAGCAGGATCGAAAGCCAACCATCGCTGTCTTCTGTCTTGTTTTTAAATATCGGCACAGCTGCCCCCCTTGCTATCGGTCGGAATATGACGGCCATTTTTTGCAGAATGTCTAGTGCTCAGGGCTTGTAGCCCAAACGATAGCTCATTGCCCTATTAAAGTGTCTCGGCATTCTCCCCGTCGGAAAGTGACGGTGCGCGGCTTTTGACCCGCTAAATCGTTCGAGATGCACGACGGCATTTGACAATCCGCATGCCTTTTTGAAAGCAAATAATTAAATGAATCCAGCTTGGATGTCCGGGAATCCCTACACTATCAATTTGTCATGTGCCACCTCATCTGGAGGGACAACCCTGATCTCTGCCCTTGCGGTAGGGAGCCCTGCAATCGTTGCCAAAATCCCTCGAAAGGCCCGGTTCAGGTCGACCAGACGCGAGACCTCGGCGCCGCTGGATTTGGCGATTGCGAAAAGCGCTTGATCCAACGGGGGCCATCCTATCTCCATGATCATTATAATGACGGTCAATCTGTGATATTATAATGATCAACATCGAAAATAGGAGACTCTCCGTCATGTTCATGAGGTTGGCGTTCGCAATTTTCTCCGGCGGCGTGCTCGCTTTCTTCGCCCTGCCCGATCAGGAAGCCGGCCTTCGCATGCTCAGCTTTTCCACTGCTTTCTTGATCCTGTCCCTCGCCGCCGTCTGTGTCATCGAATTGGTAAGCCGCAGTATCGGACATTTTCGTCTTCGGCCGTCGTCACAATCGCCGCGCTGTGATGACGATCTTCCTTTGCAAGACGCTGCAGAGGTTGAGCGCTCCGCCTGGTCAACGTCCGGCGTCAACCCCAAGGATTCGAAACTGGCCTGGCAGTACCGCGTCAACGATCAGCGTCTTGGCCGCTTCAAACTCTAACAGGCTCTGCGTGCCAGGATCTGCCCAACACGCACACAGACGATCCTGCCGGTCCGTCAGGTCTGCGAGCTCTAGATACGGTAGTCCCAAATGATTCGAGGGTTTCGCAACGCAGCGTCCCGAATTCCCAAAAGGCCCCGACCGAGCCGGCCAGGAACGCCACAAATGTGCCGATCGTCTAAAGGGTTCCGCGCCCGCGCGCAGTCACAAGGCGTTCCTGCGCAGACACCACCATGCGGTTCACGCGCAAATGGTTCTCTTAACTACCTCATGCAACGGCTCCTGATCGCAAATCTCGAGTGATGGCGCTCTCAGCGATGCAGGGCTTGGGCTACCTGCCCGAGGCGATCCTGCCGTCAGGACGGCTAAGTCCTGGCCCTTGAACCGCCGCGGCTATTTCACCGGCAATGTTCATCTCGCTATTAAGTCATTCTATTGATCCGAAAGCGGGTTGGCGGCATTATCAGGTCCATGACAAAGGTGTCGTGGCCAAGCGCTGCGCAGGTATATAGCGCTTTAGGAGGGTACCCGGCGCGCGGGAGCTACTTGTGCCGTTGCCCAGTACCAAGTCACGGGCAGGGGAAAGGCGACCGCCATCCCTCCCTCTCTGTTCGTGACGGGGATTATCGTCTTATGCTCTACTGCTTTGCGGGCTGCGATCCCGTCGACATTGAGACCGCCATTGCGGACCTGGATTTGTCGAAGCGCGCGGCCGAGCCTCTGCGTCGTGTTCGTCCGGCGGCGCCCAAAACCACGGCGACGGACGCGCTCGCGCTGTGGTCGAGAGCGATTGCGCTCGCCGGCACGCACGCCGAAGCTTATCTTGCCTCTCGCCGTCTGCCGGCGACATTGCCAACGTTGCGCTATCTGCCGGATTATCGGTTGGGGAAGAATCGCTTTCCCGCGCTGGTGGCTGCTCTGCAGGCCCCAGACCGTTCAATCTGTTCGGTGCAGCTCACTCTCTTGCACCCGACACGGCCAGAAAAGGCAAGGCTGGACGAGCCGCGCCGCATCATCGGCCCGAGCCGGGGCTTTGCCTTGCGGCTCGCCCCAGCGGCCGCCGTCCTTGGTATTGCCGAAGGCTATGAGACCGGCCATGCTGTAATGCTGCGATACGGCCTGCCCGTCTGGTGCTCACTGGGAGCACCACGTTTGCCGTTTCTTCAGCTGCCCGAATGCGTACAGCGGATCGTCGTCTTCGCCGATCCGGACAAGCCCGGCCTCAGCGCGGCCGAGCGCGTTCGCGAAGCCAACCCTGAGCGCCAGGTCCTCATTCACAGACCGCCCGACGATCGGGATTTCGCGGAACTGTGGGAGAACGATCCGACGCCCGAGACCTTACCCTTGGATCTTCTGCTGCGCGAAACACTCGGCGAAGACACCTGAACCTCTCGGCGAACCAGCTTGCCATCAACTTTGATCACAAATTGGCACCACTTGTTCTGGCGAAGGGCGCCTTCGCTCAGTCGCTCAATGAGGACTCACATCGCCAAAGTGGAGGAAGGGAATTTTACAAGCGGACACAAATACGCAATTCTCTTTCTCTATAGATTTTATATACAAAGTTATCCTGCCCTCGTTGTCGCTGCTGCGGCCGCATTTTCAAGGAGAGGGACAGGACCGAATGACCAGACCCGCAATCGTCGGATTTTCCGGCAGCTTCAGTTCTCCTTCCCGAACCCGCGCTTTGGTCGAAGAGATCGTGAGGCGAACGGCGCAACAATACGACAGGAGCTTCGAGGTCATCGAGATTGGCCAGTTCCTGCCTTCGCTGGGCGCCGCGTCCCGCCTTTCTGATCTGGACACGAAGGCACGGAGACTTGTTGACCATCTCCTGCAGGCCGAAGCACTGATCGTCGCAAGCCCGGTCTACAAAGGCAGCTACGCTGGCCTGTTCAAGCATTTCATCGACCTGTTGGAGCCCACCGCTTTCCTAGGCAAGCCGGTACTTCTGGCCGCGACCGGCGGCGGAGACCGACACGCGTTGATTGTCGAGCATCAGCTGCGGCCGCTCTTCGGGTTCTTCGAGGCGCGAACGCTGGCGACAGGCATCTATGCTTCAGAACGCGACTTCCTCGACCAGACCTCCGTCTCTCCGACACTCGCCGATCGGCTCGATCGGCTCGATCGAGCGATCGGGCAATTCGCGCCGTATCTGGCGTCAAGAACTCGAGACCAGTTGGTTGCACATTCAGACCTTCCTCAGGCGGACATCGCTATCGCCCGCGGCCAATGGCGCGCTTCGAACCGGGTTTCAAACGCAAATCTCGGCTGAAGCGCCTTCTCCAGCCCTGTCTGGATCTTCGAGAAATCGTCAGCCGCAGCCACAAAACTCAATCCGCCTGGAGACTAGCCATGACCAAGCCTGCTTTCATTGGTGCAACCATTCCGGAAGCCGATGTTGCTCCACTCACATCACGCGTCGGCGCAGAGATCCGCAACGTGCGTCTATCCGGTGATCTGCCCCATGCTGTCGTGGTGGCGATCAACGGGCTTCTGCTGCGCCACAAGGTCGTGTTCTTCCGCGACCAGGGACACCTGGACGATGCCGAGCAGGAGCGTTTCGCCCAACGGCTCGGCGATTTGGTAGCGCATCCGACGCAAGGGCCAATCGTGGGAACGGCCTCGATCCTCGAACTCGATTCAAGCCGCGGTGGAGGGCGCGCCGATCAGTGGCACACCGACGTTACGTTCGTCGACGCCTATCCAAAATTCTCGGTCCTGCGCGGCGTGGTCATTCCGCCGGCCGGCGGCGACACGATCTGGTCGAATACCGCGGCCGCCTATGAGAGTTTGCCGCCAACGCTCAAGCGCCTCGCCGACGATCTTTGGGCGGTCCACAGCAACGCCTACGACTACGCGGCGGTGCGACCGCGGGCGACAGAGGCGGAAACAAAACACTTCGACGAGGTGTTCACTTCGACGATCTACGAGACCGAACACCCGGTTGTGCGGGTTCATCCGGAGACCGGTGAGCGCACCCTCCTGCTCGGCAATTTCGTGCAGCGGTTCGTCGGCCTGTCCAGAAGCGACTTCCACCGGGTCTACGAATTGTTCCAATCCTACGTTACCGCACCGGAAAACACCGTTCGCTGGCGTTGGCAGCAGGGTGATGTGGCGATCTGGGACAACCGCGCCACGCAGCACTACGCCGTCAACGACTACGGCGATCACCACCGGGTCGTCCACCGCGCCACTGTCGACGGTGACGTGCCGGTCGCGGTTGACGGGCGGCGCAGCGTCTCGCGCACCAAGGCAGCCAAGCCGGCGAGGATCAAGGCGGCCTGAACACCAGGGGACGTCTCTTCAACTGATGCGACAAGAGGGAATTTGATAATGCCCAGACAGATCAAGCTCGGCGCCTTCCTGCCCGGTGGCGGACAGCATATCGCCGCCTGGCGCCATCCCGATGCGCCGGCCGATGGCGCCACCAATTTCGAGTTCCACAAGCAACTTGCGCGGACCGCCGAGCGTGGGCTGTTCGATGCTTATTTCCTTGCCGACAATCTGACCGTAGGTCTCGGCGCCCGCGAAGCCGGCAACGGCAAGATCGCGGGCTTCGAGCCGGTGACCCTGTTTGCGGCGCTGGCGCCGCTCACCAAGCATCTCGGCTTCATCGCCACCGCCTCCACCACCTATGAGGAGCCCTACACGCTGGCGCGCAAATTCGCCTCGCTCGATCTGTTGTCGAATGGCCGCGCCGGCTGGAACGTCGTGACCTCGGCCGGCGACGAGACCGCCAAGAACTTCAACCGCGACGTCCAGCCCAACCATGCCGACCGCTATGCCCGAGCGCATGAACATGTCGAGACGGTCAAGGCGCTGTGGGACAGCTGGGAAGACGACGCCTTCATTCGCGATAAGAAGACGGGCCGCTTCTACGACAAGGATAAGCTGCACGACATCGACCACAAGGGCGAGCATTTCAGCGTCAAGGGTCCGCTCAACGTGCCGCGCCCCGTGCAAGGTCATCCGGTGGTGGTGCAGGCAGGACAGTCCGAGGATGGGCGTGGGCTCGCGGCGGCCTCGGCCGAGGTGATCTTCACCGCGCATCAGAACCTGGCCTCGGCGCAGGAATTCTATCGCGACATCAAGGCGCGTGTGGCGCAGGCCGGCCGCGATCCCGAACAGGTGCTGATCATGCCGGGCGTTGCGCCCTTCGTCGGTCGCACCGAGGAAGAGGCCCGCGCCAAATACCAAGAGCTCAACGATTTGATCCTGCCCGAGGACGGTGTCGCTCTGCTCAACGCGCTCGCCGGTCAGACGCTCGACATAAGAGGCTATCCGCTCGACGGGCCGCTGCCGCCGAGCAAGGAAACCGAGGGCATGAAGAGCCGTCAGGCGCTGATCCGCCAGATCGCGGACGAGCATAACTTCACCATCCGCGAGCTCTATCAATGGGTGGCGACCGCGCGCGGCCATTACACGGTGATCGGCAGCGCCGTTCAGGTCGCCGACCAACTGGAAGAGTGGTTCAGCAACGGGTCCGCCGACGGCTTCAACATCCTGCCGCCATGGCTGCCCGGCGCGCTCGACGATTTCGTCGATCTGGTCATCCCGGAGTTGCAGCGGCGCGGCCTGTTCCGCACCGCCTATGAAGGCCGGACGCTGCGCGAGAATCTCGGTCTCAGGCGACCGCAGAATCCCTGGACGGCAGCACGTTCGACCGTGCTTGCCGCCGAATGATATCCTGAGGCCGGAGGCACGACGATGACCTTACAGCATATCGAAAGGACGTCCGGCATCGGCCGGCACGAGGGTGGCAGCAATTTCGGCACGGAGACGCTGCGTCTCCTGGCGCGGACTTCGGCGCGCATCCTGTCGCGTTATGGCGTGCTGCTGGGCTTCCTGGCGCTCTGGCAGGTCGCGGCGAGCAGCGGCTGGGTCAACGCAGCCGTGCTGCCGCCGGTCGATGCGATCGTCGTCGCGCTCTGGAAAGGCCTTGCCGGCGGCAGCCTGCTCGGCGACATCGCCATCAGCCTGCAGCGCGCCGGCCTTGCCTTCAGCGCGGCGGTCATCGTCGCCATCCCGCTCGGCCTGGTCATGGGCCAGACGCGCGCGGTGGAGACCGCGCTCGACCCTATCCTGCAGCTGTTCCGCCAGACCTCAGCGCTGGCGCTGTATCCGGTGTTCATCCTGCTGCTGGGACTGGGCGAAGCCTCGAAAGTGTTCGTCATCTTCTGGGCAACGCTGTTTCCGCTGCTGCTCAACACGATCAGCGGCGTGAAGGAGGTCGACCCGAAGCTGCTCGAGATGGCGCGCGCCTATGGCGCCCGGCGGCTCACGATTTTCCACCGCGTCGTGCTGCCGGGTGCGGTGCCCTCGATTTTCGTCGGCCTGAGGTTAGGGGCCACCACCGCGCTGCTGCTCCTGATCGCCTCCGAGATGATCGGCGCCAACAAGGGCATCGGCTTCCAGGTGATGAATGCGCAGTACAATTTCCAGATCCCGCTGATGTTTGCAGCGATCGTCATCCTGGCCGCACTTGGCCTGATCGCCAACCAGGCGCTGGTCAGCCTGCAGCGGAGGCTTTGCCGCTGGAGCAACCCAGCCGCCTGAGCCGCCACCCCAACATCGTTGTCTAAAGGAAGGCCCTGATCATGAGCATCACACGCCGTTCGCTTCTTCTGCGCGTACCGATTGCCGCCGGCCTCTTCGCCGCCGGCCTGCCATCGATAGCGCGTTCGCAAGCTGCATCCGTCAAAATCCGTTATCTCGCCAGCCGCGGCGGCATCTCGCCGCACGAGCTTGCCTATGAGCTCGGCTATTTCAAAGGCCTCGGCATCGAGCTCGAAAATGTCGGTTATGTCGGCGGTGGCCCTGAGTCACTGTTTGCGCTCGCTTCCGGCAGCGTCGACCTCGGTTCGGCCGCAACGCCGGCGGTGATCAACTCGATTGCCGGCGGCAACGACTTCGTCGCCGCTTATCCGAGCAACGGCATCAACAAGGATGTGAAAAGCGTCTTCTACGTGCTTGAGGACAGCCCGATCAAATCGATCGCAGACATTGCCGGCAAGACGATCTCGGTCAACACGCTGGGCGCTCATCTCGACTATACGGTGCGCGAGGCGCTGCACAGCGTCGGCCTGCCGCCGGATGCGGCAAAGCTGGTGGTGGTGCCGGGACCGCAGCTCGAGCAGACCTTGCGCTCCAATCAGGTCGACATGGCCGGTCTCGGCTATTGGCAGGCGACTTTTGCCGGCCAACTGGTCGCCAATGGCGGCGTGCGCGGCGTCTTCAACGACACCGATGTGCTGGGTGAGATCGCCGGCGGTTTCGTCGTGCTGCGGCGCGACTTCATCGCCCACAACCCGGATGCCGCGCGCAACTTCGTCGAGCAGTCGGCGCGCGCATCCGACTGGTCCAGGCAGAACCCCGACCAAACGCGCAAGCTGCTTGCCGACATCCTCAACAGGCGCGGCGAGAACGGCGACCTGGCGCGCTACTGGACCGGCTTCGGTCTGCGCGAGAAGGCCGCCGTGACGGATCGCGACATCGACTTCTGGGTGAGCATCCTGGAGCGCGACGGTCGCGTGCCGAAGGGCAAGATCAAGGCAACCGACATTCTCTACCGTCCCGGCGAAACCAAGATCAACTGAGCACGGAGGCCGGCGGCATGGCTACGTCACGCGGCGGCGAGGTCACGGTCCGCGACCTGTCGAAGTCCTTCAGCATTGCCGGGCGGAAGCTTGCCGTGCTGCGATCGCTCAACCTCGACATCCGCTCCGGCGAATGCCTGGTCATCGTCGGCGCCAGCGGCTCCGGCAAGACCACACTGCTGCGCATTCTTGCCGGACTGGAAAGCGCCAACAACGGCACGGTGGCGATCGACGGCAGAAAGGTCGATGGCGTCGGCGAGGAACGGGCGGTGATCTTCCAGGAGCCGAGGCTGCTGCCCTGGTTGACAGTGCTCGGCAACGTCGCCTTCGGCCTCGAGGTGCGCGGCGTGGCGAAAGCGCAAGCCGAGGAGCGGGCGCGCTTCTACATCGCGCTGGTTGGCCTTGCCGAGTTCAGCGACGCGTATCCGCGGCAGCTCTCCGGCGGCATGGCGCAACGCGTCGGCATCGCGCGGGCGTTGACAGTGCAGCCCGAAATCCTGCTGCTCGACGAACCCCTAGGTGCGCTCGACGCCATGACAAAGATCTCCATGCAGGAGGAACTGGCGCGCATCTGGAGCGAGGAGAACGTCACTATGGTCATGGTCACCCATGACCTCGAGGAGGCGATCTATCTCGCCGACAGGGTGCTGATCCTGCCCAGGGAGAAGGGCGGCACGGCACGGCTGATCGATATCGACCTGCCTCGTCCGCGCGAGCGCAGCGAAAGCCGCTTCGTGCGCTACCGTGAAGAGTTGCTGCGCGAGTTCGGCCTGCACTGACGGAAGCGAACAGATCGGTACCACGCATGAAACGGCAATACGCTTTGAGCCATATGCGATTGCTCTGGAGTAGCAGGGGAGGACAGAAAGCCCCTCCCCTTACGCGCCAAACAGCCGCCGGTCCCAGTAGACAGGCTGATGGAGACTCGTCTGGATCCTTGAAAAATCCGGATGCGCCGGATTGATCAGCACATTGCTATCGAGACGCGCCACGACGCTCGGCACCAGCAGGATGACACTGCGCCGCTCAAAACACCAGGTTTCGCCAAATCCCTTGCTTACCGTCGCCGGCATCGTGTCCCAGCCGGGCAGCGACGGCTGCGAAAAAACCTCGTAGCTCAGTCCGCGCGGAATTGTGATTTCGATGTAGTGTTGGTTGGGCGGCAGTCGGCCACTGCCATGCACCAGCTTTTCCAACAGGGCCGTCGAATAATGCTCGCTGGTGTATATGATAGGACTTCCGGGCGTGTTCCATCGCCCTGGCGCGATTGTCGAGCCGGTTGCGTCGAAGATCGGGTAGGTGCCGGCCGGATCGCCGATGCGAAAGGACGATAGCGTGCGATCGAGAGTCTGCGCCGTCACGCAGCACTGCCGTACTTCAGACTTGCGAGGATATCGACCACCATTTCGGCGCCGAACTCGCTGAGGATAACGATATCGATCGGTCGCTTGTCCTCAATCATCGGATGCGGCCTAAACAGGAAATCGCGTGCCTCCTCTTCGTTCTGCCAGACATCGACAGCAAGCCCCCAGACGCGCGCCACACGGGCCAGTCGTGTGCCCTCATCCGACGACAGGCGATGTGCCGTCTTGCGCCGCTCGTAGGTTGCTTTGGGGATCAGCCGGTATTTGAAATGAGCATCTCCCGGGGCAACGAGATGGGCGACGCGCTCGACCACCCCAATGGGAAGTCCGCTCTCGATGCGGGAGATCAGTCCGAATGGCGACCGCGCCGCCACCTCCTTAGCAGGCAGACCCAACACGTCGGCTACATTTCCGAACGCAAGCATTCCACTCTCCATTTCATGTGAGGCACAATATAGCCTCACATGATGCGCCCTGCAAGCGCAAACCGATCCGATCACCCTGCGATCCTTGCTGTCACGCGTCAGCCTTTGGCGCCCGCCAGCAGCATCAGTCCCACGACACCTCCCCTGCATAGCCTTGGAAAAGCGCAGAGGCGGCGAGTGCCAACCGCCCGGGTCGCGAAGGATTGACACCAGGAAAACGCGTTTGCGCCCGCGCTAACAAGCAAGCCCGGAAGAAAGAATGGCCGGGCTCGGATACGGCCCGGCCAAAGAAGGTTAAAGCCTTCAGGGAGGAACACCGTCCGGTGGAAATGGGAACCCATCGAACGATTTTACCTGTTTGGCCTTATTTCTACGCGTTGGCGACGAATGGGATTCCAAAAAACAGATAAGACGGCACAAATTCTTGCGCCACCCTACAGAAGGTCGCAAGCGCGCGGTTCGGGTCTGGAGAGGTCACACCAAAGTGGCGTAGCTTCCGGCACGAGTACATGGCCGCGTGCTCTTGATGCGCGCCATCCATGAAACATGTCGAGGATCGGATTGTCATCATGCCACACCATCCCGGGGGATCACGCCGCGGACGGCTACATCGCCGCCACAGCCGCTGTTTGCGGCTCCATGGTCGCCCACCTGAAACATCAGCCTATTCGAGTCAACCGGGTTAACCACTGTCAATCCATGGGAAGCATGGTTGACCAAATGGGTTGAACGAGACATCGGTTCAATGATTTAATCATAAGGCGAACGATCTAAGTCGGATGGCACCTTATGAGTGACTTTGCTATTCTGGGTCGCACGATTGGCCCCCAGCACCCGGAAATTCAGACGCTCTTGCGTCAGGCGCGGGATCAGCAGGCTCGCGTCTTGTGTTTGTGTCGGCATCCCGGAGTGCCGATGTACATCGCCGCCGTCGGCGAGGAATTGATCATCAAGCGCATGCCGAACACCGGCAAGGACCATGCGGTAGACTGTGATCGCTATGAACTGCCCCTCGCACTGTCGGGAAAGGCGGAGGTCCTAGGTCAAGCAATCGTCGAGGATCCAGCATCGGAGACGGCGCGGCTGAAGCTGGCCTTCGCACTGACACAAGGCAAGGCGCGACAGGGACCATCCGGCGAGGGGCCTACCCACCACACTGTGAAGGCCGATCCGAAGAAGCTCACGCTGCGAGGCTTGCTCGACTATCTCTGGGAAGAGGCGGAGCTGACATTAATGGCACCCGGCTTCGTGGGAAAAAGAAATTGGTGGTTGGTCCGGAAATTTCTTTGGGGCGCGGCCGATGCGAAGTCGAGCCAGAAGTTCCAGTTGCGCGAGCTGCTGTTCATGCCGGCAATGTACTCCCCTGAGCACAGGGATCGGCTAGCGGCGGATCGGGAGCAGGCTTTCGCGGCGGCAGCTAAGGCGGGTCACAAGAAGATCGTGATCGGCATTGTGAAATCGCTCGATCCTGCCCGGTTTGGCGGCAAGCTATCGATCAAGCATATGCCCGACGCGCCGCTCTTCATGGATGAGAAAATGTTCAAGGCAGTGCCGAAGCGTTTTGGAGCAGAATTCGACCTGTGGCGACTGCACGAAAATTCGCACCTGATCCTCATCGCAACGGTCACGCAGACGCCGTCCGGCATCCTGTCGATCGACGAAATCGGCTTTATGAACGTGACACAGAATTGGATCCCGTTTCAGCACAATGACGAAAAGGAATTGATCGAGGTCCTGACCGGGGAGCATCGGCGGTTTGTGAAAACGTTGCGCTATAACGTCCTGCCAGCGGTGCCCATGGCGTTCGGTCTTCTGACCGACGTTGACCAGCAGGGAACGGCACTTTTTGTCGTGCCGCATGATGCCAAGGAGGCGGTACGGTCGGAATTCGACCGTCTGGTCTCTAGCTGCGAGCTTGAGACCTGGTGCTGGGACGCTAGCGGTCCCCGGCCGGCGCTGCCGGGCAAACAGGAGCGGGTTCCCGGGCCGGACAGCAGACCGGCCTTGGAATATCAACGCAACACGTGAAAAGCAAAAGTCCGTGCGAGGGCCGTGACCGCAGTGCGAAAGGAGAATGCCATGCTGAAAAAATTCGAGATGGATCCGGGAACGGGCATCGTCATCGCAACAGTCTTGATTTTAGTGCTGTCCGGCGCCCGGCTTTTGAATCAGTGGGACAGCCTATCGTTTTGGCGAGAGCCGGGGCTGATCGCGACTATTGTTCTCGGCTTGATTTCGGCGATTGCGCTTGCCGTGGCGTTCGTGATGTGGCGGTGGACTCAGCGGGATGTCAGGCATGATCCAGCCCGCCAGGGACCGGTTATCGACTTGCAGGCGGATTCGAAGACTGACCAGCCGCGTTAGATGCGTTGCGGATGTTCTGGAGAATGATGGCATTGGGATCAGGAACGTCGGCGAACTGCCACAGGCCAAGGTGCTGCTTTTTAGCGACCTCCTGCGCGACAATATAGGGAGCATGAACCGGAGTGCCGTTTGGAGTGACGGCCGCAAAGGCCCAGCCGGTTGAGATCAGCGCCGTGCCGAGATCGATGCGAGAACCGGCCGCGGATCCTGAGACAGGCTGTGCGACGCAAACGACGAAGCGCGTTTTGGTCGCGTCCTGCCAGGCGGCCGTGTAGCACTGGGGTTTGAGATCCCGGATGAGAGCGACGAGCATGGCGAGGCTGGCCTCGCCGCAATCGACACGCCCCCCTGCCGCATTTGTGAAATAAGTGCCTCGCAGGCAGGCTTGAACGCCGTAGAGGCGGTGGGTCTCGCCGGCATAGGTCCAGGTGTCGCCGGTGCTGAAAGATGCTGCGGCAGGGATCTGAAACCAGGGATTGGGTTTGTCCTCGGCCCGTGCCGGAACACTGGCGAGGACGGCCGCGAGAAGGCCAACAACGGCTGAGAAGCCAGGCTTCATTATTGATACCTGCTCAGATCGAACCAGAAGCGCTGTTTGCCGTCTGTGGTCGTGAGATCGAGATAGTTTGGCTCCGTCCTCTTCTCGCGCGGCGTCACGGCGGATGTTGGAGGCGCACCGGAACCGGAACCTCTCGAGTAAGTGCCCCATGAGGCATTCGTTGCATTGCGCGGCGCGCAGAAAGCGCCGTTGCTGTTGGGCTTGTAGACAGTTTGTGATCGAGAACTGTTGTCGCTTCCGCCCGATTCCGTCTCGGGCGAAACGGCGATCGTGCCGTCCGGGCAGGGTTTGAATTTCTCATATCCGATACGACCGGAACTGCCTGCCTCGGGGCACTGAGGCCAGGGGTCCCCATGCGCGACCATACGGAAAGCGCGCTCGACCGGAGGCACACATTCCCCGACGCTCGCCCAACCCTGCGGGTTGAGGATGCACAGCAAAACCTTGCAGCCAAAATCATCAGCATGGGCCGGCGCCACCGACAGAGCCGACGAGGTCGGCAAAAACGCCACAACGGAAAGAACCCTGCTCATTTTCATTGCGCCAGCCTCATTTTCGCGATTGCGGTTCATCGATTCATTGTATTAATTCAGCATTTCAGAATCGGCAACGGCGCAGGATTATTTTAATGATTCGATCCCGCAAAACAGTACTGGCCGTGGGTGCGATCCTGGCGACGTGCCAGGCAGCGTCTGCACAGGAAGCTTCCGGGAACTTCCAGGGCAACGTCACGGCAACTACCGGTCGCATTGTCAACGCTGCTGTCGACGCAAAGGGCCGGGTGATGCCGGCCGTTGAGGTTGGCAGCCATGACGTGCAGCGGATCGGTTCGGCGGGAAGCGCTGACAGCGCGGCTGCTACGGTGACATCGACCAAGGCCGACAACCCCTGCCCCGGCGTCGCTGCCCTGTCGAAGGAAGACGGACAGCGTATCGTCGAAACGGTCGCGCGCCAGCAAGGCTTTGCCCCACCGCTCGTCCTCGCGGTTGCCCGGGCCGAAAGCCGCTTCAATTCCGGCGCGCTATCGCCCAAAGGTGCCTATGGCCTGATGCAGCTTCTGCCGTCCACGGCAGCAAGCTACGGGGTCGATATCTGCGACCCCGCGGATAATGTGAAAGGTGGGATCGGCTTTCTGCGGGATCTGCATCGCAGATTTCCGAACCCGATATACATGCTCGCCGCCTACAATGCCGGCGAGGTCGCGGTTCTCAAATACAAGGGCGTGCCGCCCTACCCCGAGACGGTTGGCTACGTCGCCAACGTCATCAACGATTTCTACCAATGGCCATCGGTCGGGTCCGAGGCAGTGATGCCAGGTGGGGCGGTGAGCCTTGACCTAGCCGGCGTTCAACCGGCTGCGGCCGGCGCGGCGGATCAACAAAATGTTCCGACATCCCGCACCAACGCCCGCAATGGCGGCACCACGACGTCTCGCGAAGCGACGGCGCCGGTCTGGCAGGGCGGGATGGTGCAAAACTTTGACTGAGGAGAAGCTTTGATGACCATGTGGAAGATGATTGCGACACGCAGTGCTGGTGTGGCGATGCCGCTCATGCTCTTGGCAACGCAGGCGATGGCCGGAGGCGGAAATCTCCAGCCTGTGCAAAGCACGCTGCAGACGTTGGTGCAGACCCTGACAGGGCCGATCGCGACGGCTTTGGCAGTTCTGTTCTGCATTTTCATGGGCTTCATGGCCTGGGCGGCACGCCTGTCATGGTTTGTGGCTGGAAGCTGGGTCTTGGGTATCGTGCTGGTCTTCGGCTCGGCACAGATCGTCGAATTCTTTCAATCCGCGGTCGGGAGGTGATCGGCATGGCAGACGGCCGGATCGATCCTGGCGAGCCCAGATTGTTGATCACTCCTCTCGTCAAGGGCCTGACCCGAGCGCCGACGGTGCTCGGCATCCCCTACGAGCTGGCGGGGTTCATCGGCGTGCTGACCGCCGTCGTGTTCCTTGCAACCCATAATCTGATCATGCTCTGTATCTGCGTGCCGCTCTATGCGGTTGCCAGGATCGCGATCATGCGCGATCCCATGTTCATCGAGATCATGTTCATCCGTTCGCGAAAGATGCCGCCCCGGAGCGCCAGCTTCTGGGGGGCGCGCAGTTACCGGGTGTGACGTGGCGATCGCACGGGCTCTGCGCGATGAACTGAGTTTCGGGGCCGTGTCTCGTCGGGAGAACCCGGTTTCAGCCCACATACCCTATTCGCGGCATGTGTCCGACGAGGTGATCAAGACGCAGGACGGCATGTTGATGTCCTTCGTTCACATGAGCGGGCTGTGCTTCGAGACGATCGACATCGCCGAGATCAATTCGCGCCTGCTCGGTCGCAACGATCTCATTCGGGGGTTGGCGAATTCCCGCTATGCGATCTACTCGCATATCCTGCGCCGCGAGGTGAAGCCGGCGATCGAGTCGAGCTTCGAGAATAAGTTCTGCCAAGAGCTGGATCAGCGCTATACGGCGGCCCTGCGCACCCAGCGCATGTTTGTGAACGACATCTACCTGACGATCGTGCGGCGCGAATTGCAGGGAACCGTCGGGACAGCGGATCTTGTGATCCGCAAGCTTTTGGGACGCAGGGCGGCGGACGGTCGCTCTTCGAGCGAGGAGCGGTCGCTGATCGAACTCACGGACGTGATGAAAGCCGTCCGAGAGAGCCTGCAGGCATATGGAGCGCGGGTTCTGACGGTCGTCAAGCGCAACGACGTTTGGCATTCCGAGCCGCTGGAATTCCTGGTGCAGCTTGTCAATGGCGGGTTTCCGCGGCCGATGGCACTGCCGCGCATGAAGCTCGCGGAGGCGCTGGCGACCAAGCGGCTGTTCTTCGGCCCGAATGCGCTGGAAATTCGCGGGGCGTTCCCTGGCGAAACGCGATACGGCGCCATCATTTCGGTAGGCGAGTACCCTTCCATTACGGGACCGGGTATGCTCAACCCAATGCTGAAGGTGCCGCACGAATTCATCGTGACGCAATCCTTCGCGATCATCGACAAGCCCCAGGCGCTGACCCAGATGGAGCGGGTCGGGCGCAAGATCGACATGTCGGATGAAGCCGGCTCGATTGTCGCCGATCAACTCGGCGAAGCGCGCGACGAGCTTTTATCTTCCGAAGCGCTTTATGGTTTGCATCATCTGACGGTGCTGTGCCTTGGGAAGACCATGGACGACGTGGCGCGCTGCGTGACCGACGTCGGCACCGCGCTGACGGAGGTGTCCGCCCTGTGGGTTCGCGAGGACCTCAATTGTGAACCAGCGTTCTGGGCCACCCTGCCCGGCAATTTCGCCTATGTGGCGCGCAAGTCGATGATCTCATCGAAGAACATGGCAGGCTTCTCGGCCTTCCATAACTATCCGAGCGGCCGGGCTGGCGGGGTGCATTGGGGAACGCCGATAAGCGTCCTCGAGACGACGTCGCAAACGGCCTACTTCTTCAACTTCCATGTTCGAGATCTCGGCAACTTCACCCTGAACGGTCCCTCGGGCTCGGGCAAGACGGTGCTGCTCGGCTTTCTCGCGGCACAGGCGCAGCGCATCACGCCGCGCCCCAAGTTGGTGATGATCGACAAGGATCGCGGCCTCGATATCTTCGTACGGTCGCTTGGCGGCCGCTATGAGGTTCTCAAGGCCGGCGAGCCTTCCGGCTTCAATCCGTTGCGCCTGCCCGATACGCCGCACAACCGGGAATTTCTCTTCCAGCTTTTCAGTTTCATGCTGCGTCGCGCCGACGGACACGCCCACTCGACGCGCGAGGAGCAAGTCATCCGCAACGCGATCGCCCAGGTGGCAAGCGCGCCGCCCGAAGGTCGAACAATGGAGGAGTTCGCCGAGCTGTTGCGTGGTGCGATGCGCGCCGGCGACGACGATCTTTATTCGCGCCTTCAGCCATGGATGAGGCCCGATCAGCGTGGTTGGTTGTTCAACAACGCCGAAGATTCGTTCTCGATGTCGTCCATTTTCGGCTTCGACATGACGAGCGTGTTGAGCGACGCGACGACCAGCACGGCCGCCCTGCTCTATATCTTCCATCGCATTGAGGAGCTGCTTGACGGGCAACCGGTCATGATCTTCCTCGATGAGGGCTGGAAGCTCCTGGACAATGATATTTTCAGCTACTTCATCAAGGACAAGCTGAAAACCATTCGAAAATTGAATGGCATCATTGGCTTCGGCACGCAGTCCGCGGCGGATATCGTGAAATCGTCGATCGCCAACACGCTGATCGAACAGACGCCGACCAATATCTTTTTCCCCAACCCGAAGGCAGATGAGGAGTCGCACAGGGCGTTCGGGCTGTCCGAGCGCGAGATCAAATGGATCCGCGAAACCCCGCCGGAAGCCCGCAAATTCCTGATCAAGCATGACCAGGACAGCGTCATTGCGCGCCTCAATCTGGGCGCGATGCCTGACGCGATCAAGATCCTCTCTGGTCGAATTGAGACGGTCCAGGAGCTCGACGCGCTGCGCGCGCGGGTCGGTGACGATCCGCAGGTTTGGTTGCCAATCTTTCTTGGGAGGGACCCGGAATGAATGCCATCGTTGGCGCGACGGCCGCCGTTGTGATGATTTTCGCCGGATCGATGGCGATGGCGGCCGTGCCGGTTTCTGACAGCTCTATTCTGTCGCGGCGGAGCGAGGACAAGGCCGACAAGGTTGAGATCAAGCTGATCCAGGAGGACACGAAGTCCGCAACGCAGGGCGTCAAATGCTCGGTGACGACCCCCAAAAAGGCGCAGAACGTGACGAGCCCCAAGCCTTCGCTTGATCCCGCGAGTGGCCGGGCCTCCCTGGAACAGGCCAATCCCGACATCAAGGGCTCAACGGCGTTCGCTTCGACAGGAACGGGATCAGGCGCTGTCGGCGGCAATGCCGGCGAACGAAGCCTTTTGGACAGCACCGGCCAGGTAGTCGGCGGCATGAATGGCAGCATGTCGACCGTGGGTCCCAACAAGCAGGTCTTCGAGACCATGGGCCAGGATATCGGGACCGATAAAACGGCCATGGAAGCCTTCGACCGCAACAGCGCAATCCGAGCCCAAGGCGGACTGACCTTCAACGAGGTGATTCAGGCAACTGGGTTCTTCGCCCAAGCTTTCAACGTGCGAAACATCGGCACGGCCGCACTGACAAGCCGGGGATCCTCCGGCCTCGTGGTGCCCAATCCCCCGCCCGCGCCGCCTGGCCCGGGCGGCTCGACGAGCTGTCCCGGACGGACGAGCGGCGGCACGGCCGCCAATACGTGCTGCCCCTCGACGGACAGCGCATGCCCGGTGCCGCGCACGACCGACACGGTTGAAAACGTGTCGCCCAGGCTTTCGCAAATCCAACGGGACGCCAACAGCGCTCCCGTCACCATGACGACCGACGAACTGATGTCGGCCGTCAAGCAATATCAGGCTCAATAGGAGAAAGCGCTATGCGTGGAATTCCGTTAACAGCGGCACTCTTGCTTGGCTTTGGCGGCATCGCCATTGCCCAGGTGCCTACGATCGACGAGGCCAATCTGGAACAGGCTCGGCAGATTGCATCGGCAACGAGCGAGATCCTCAGCACCGACCGCAACATCATGAACTATACGCAAGCGACACTGCAGGCCGTCACGGGCGACCGGTCGGGCGAGGCTGGTCAGCTCGCGCAGATCGCCTTGGGCAATGGCGGCTTCTCCATGGGAAGCGCGCCTTCGCTTGGCAGCGTGATCTCGGGCGGCTCGTTGTCGTTTGCCGGCCTCGGCAACGGATCGCAGGGAATGGTTTCAAACCTGATCAACGGCCTGCAGCTGGTGAAAACCATTTCGGGTCTGATCAATGGTCAGACGACGCAGATGGACAAGAACTACAGCGCCCTGGTGAACGTCGCGGCCACGGTCACCGGGCTGGTGGACTCCTCGCAAAATGGGGTGAAGACCCGTTCCAGCGCTTTTCAGTCGGGCGCTCAGCGGATCGGCACGGCGCAGGACATCAAGGGCTCGATCGATCAGAATAGCCAGATCATGGTGCAAACCGGTCTGACCGTGAACGAACTGATCGGCGCGGTGAACACCGCCACGGCGGCCGCCAACCAGGAAAACATCGATCGTATGAACCTGATCACCCAGGCCACGCGGGGGCTCGAATACAAGTCCGGCCAATGACGGTGCGCTTGCTTCTATCAGTGGCCGCCCTCATTGGCGCTCTCGTGACCTCGGGGTGCGGCCACAAGCCACTCAAGGCTCCATGCGCGCGCGATGAGGGACCGATGCAGCCGATGGCGTTCGCGGCGCCCGAACCAAGAACAGAAGCGAAGAAGCCATTCGAGTGTGGTCCGATGAAGGCACTCAATAGCGATCCATCGCTGTTTACAGGCGGGACGGCGAACAAATGAATTTCAATATCACGACGCTTCTGCAACAGGTCGACAAGTTCGGCAATAACTATGTATCGCAAGCCTACCAGAACCTCGCGTCGGCGCTGACCGGCGGGGGACAGGTGGGTGTCGCGGGCCTGATGCTGACGCTGTACGTGATATTTTGGGCCATCAGCATCTGGCAGGGAACCTCGACGGGATCGGGAAAAGAGATGGTCTGGCGCCTGTTTCGCGCCTTCGTCATCTACGCTCTGGCGACCAGCTGGGGGGACTTTCAAACATATGCGTATTCGTTCGCGAATGACACACCTTCCGCGATCGGGAACAGCCTTCTCACGAGTGTTTCGGCCAATGTGACCGGGACATCAGCCGGGCTGAACTCCGTCAACTCCGTGCAGACGGCCCTGCAGAATATCTGGGATTCGCTCGCCAACTCCACGTCCGCTTTTATCAAGAGCCTTGGGGTGTTGAACTTCGGCGGCTACGTGCTGGCGGCGATCATCCTTGTCGTTGGCGCGCTGCTCATCGGTTATGCGATCTTCCTCATCATCCTGTCGAAGATCTTTCTTTGGCTTTTGCTGGCGCTCGCCCCCGTGTTCATCATTCTCATGCTGTTCGGCTACACAACCCGGTTCTTCGCCGGCTGGATAACCGCGATCGTGCAGTACATGTGTGTGCAGATTCTGGTCTACGCCTTCTGCGCCTTCTTCATCTCGATCACCCAGACCTATTTCGACGCGGTCAACCGGTCGAATGGTGCTGCGACCACGACCTTGACCGAAGCCGCGCCGCTAATCCTGATCTGCCTCGTCGGCGTGCTGCTGCTGTCACAAATCACCAACGTTGCCGCCTCGCTAGCAGGCGGAATTGGTATTGGAACGCCTTCGTTTGGGCGCTTCTACGGCGGCGCCTTCGCGGCGATGGGCCAAGCCGGTCAGCGCAGGCTGATGGGACGCTTGGGCTGGAGCACGCGGCAGGAACGCCTGGCGGGTCGCGAGCGGGCGCGCGTCAGCCTCGCACAAAGAAGGTACGAGGATTCAGCGGAATATGCGCGGCTTTCCCGAAAGCTGACGGATCCCGCATAGTCTTGGGGCGCACCAATGAGCGATGTGAAGGAAAACGCTGGGGCACCGGCGAAGGAAATCCAGTCTCCCTTGCCGTACTATGTGGATGCGGCAATCTGGGAAAAAGATATCGCGCGGCGCAATCGTTGGTCGCGATCCCTGGCGTGGTGTGTGGCGAGCGTCGCCTCGGTCATTGCCGTAGCAGCGGTGGGCGCGCTGATCCTTGCGCTGCCGCTCAAGACTTATGAGCCCTATATGGTGGTGGTCGACAAATCCACCGGGTTTGTCGAGGTCAAGCGGCCGCTGGCCGACGGGCCTTTGCAGCAGGACGAGTCGATGGGGATGTTCGATATCGTCCGTTATGTGAAGGCTCGCGAGACCTACGATCCGAAGGCGCTGAAGGACAACTTCGATCTGGCGCAATTGCTGAGCGCCGGCGATGCCTCGAGGGAGCTCGTCGAGCTTTTCAGTCCGGCGAACAAGGTGACGAACCCCGTGGTGTTGTACGGGCGAAACACCGTCGTGGCGGTGACTGTGAAGTCGGTGACATTTCCTAACCAAAGGACCGCCCTGGTCCGTTTCATGACGGAGGAAAAGAGCCAGGCGAACACGGTGCAGCGGCATTGGGTATCGTTGATCCGGTTCCGCTACACCGGTGTGCCGGCCAAAAACGAGATCCGCTTTCAAAATCCGCTTGGCTTCCAGGTGCTCGAATATCGGCGCGATCAGGAGACGGCGCCGGCACCCACGGCGGAGACACCGCAATGAAGGTCGCCGGCATCCTGATGGCAATCGGGCTCGGCGTTTGCGCGGTTCAGCCGGCCCTTGCCGAACAGACCCCTCGGGCGGGATCTCGTGACAGTCGTATTCGCTTCGTCTGGTATCAGAAGGACGATGTGGTGTCGGTGCCGGCCAGCTACGGCGCCTCGACCATGATCGAATTCGGCGATGACGAGAAAATCGAAACCCTGGGCGCTGGAGACGTCCCGGCCTGGAGCATTGAGCCCAACAAGAAGGGCAATGTGCTGTTTGTGAAGCCGATCGAGAAGAATGCGGGCGGGAATCTCAATGTCCTGACCAACAAGCGCAGCTATGTGTTCTTCCTCAACGGCGAGTTTCGGCCGGTTGCACAACAAGTCTACGCGATCAAGTTCCGCTATCCCGAAGAGGCATCGGACGCGGCGCTGATGGATGAAGCCCAGGCCCGGGCGGCCCAGCCGAACCGGCAGGCATTCAAGGCCGAAAACGCCAACTCGTCCTATGCCTATAAGGGGGCGTCGGCAAATAAGCCGCTCGTGATCTACGACGATGGCGTGAAGACCTGGTTCCGCTTCGATCCGGCAAGGGAAGTGCCGGCGATCTATGTCGTCGACAGCGAGCGCAATGAGACCCTTGTGAACTATCGCCGCGAGGGCGCGTACATCGTCGTCGACAAGGTCAACTACCAATGGACCCTACGCAACGGCAACGACGCGACCTGCGTCTTCAATCTGAGGCTGAACAATGTGAACGAACCGACCGGGCTTGAACCTTACGAGCCGCAGCGTGTCGGCGGTGGGACTGTTCGGAAAGTGAGGGGACCCTATGCCATCTCCCAATGAGTACAGAATGCTCGCTGAGGAAGGCACAGCCGTCGCCGCGCCAAAATTCGGGGCGACCACATTCTTCAAGATCGCGGTGCCGCTGGGCGCGGTGGTGTTCGCCGGCTGGATGATCTATGCGGCGACGCGTGCGCCAGACAAGCCGCTGTTGACGGCGTCGGATGGCGAGGAGTTTCACACCACGCAGTTTCCCGCACCGGGGCTCGATACGCCGCGCCCCCAGCTTGATAACGGCACCCTGAAAATACCGACGGCTCCCGAGGAGCCGCCGGCAGCGCCGGCACAGCCGCCGTCGGCGGTCGAGGCGCCGCCGCCCCCTCCACCGGCCCTGCAACCGCCCGCAGCTCCACCACAGGTGCAGGATGATTCCGAAGCCCGTCGTCTGGCTGAGGAAGAACGGCGCAGGCAGGAAGAAGAGGAGCGGCGCAAATGGGAGCGCTTGCGCGCCAAGCAGCTCGTCGTCGATAGCGGCGACGCGCCTGGCAGTGCATCAGCACTGGCCGCCAATGGAGCGGATGCCGCGGCGCTCGGAAATGCAGGCGAGGGCGAGGAGGATCCCAACCGGCGTTTTTTGGCAAGGGCGAGCCAGAGCGGAGCGGATACATCGAAGGCCACGATGAACCCGCGCACGGACGCTCTGGTCGCCCAAGGGACGATGATCAAGGGCGTGCTCGAGACCGCCATCCAGAGCGATCTTGCAGGCATGGTTCGGGCCGTGGTCTCGGAGGATGTGTGGTCGTTCGACGGCCGCAGGGTTTTGATCCCCGCTGGCTCCCGCCTTATCGGTGAATATCGCAGTGGCCTCGCAACCGGCCAAACGCGGGTGTTCATTGTGTGGACACGCCTGCTTCGATCGGACGGCATGTCGGTGCAGCTCGGCTCGACCGGCACCGACGAGCTCGGTCGGAGCGGTATGCCGGGCGAGGTCGACAACCACTATTTCGAGCGCTTCGGCTCGGCGATCCTTCTGAGTGTCGTGGGCGGCGCGACGCAGTTCATCGCCAACCTTGGCAACGACCAGAACGGGTCGAACACCAACCAGACCTACACGGACCCGCAGACCGGACAGACGGTGACAATCCAGACGCAACCCAACCAGTACATGCAGAGCGCGCGCCAGATCGGCGCGCAACAGATTTCGCAAAGCCTCAACCGCATTGCCGAAGAGGCGCTTCGCAACTCGATCAATATCGCGCCCACGATCCATGTCGATCAGGGGTCGCGCATCATGGTGTTCGTCCGCCGCGACCTCGATTTTTCCGAATTCTATCCGGACCCGGTGCGCGAGGCGTTGAGGGAGATCCGACGTGAGCGGGCAGCAAAGAACCGTCTTTCTAAATAAGGCGCTGGAGCCCGTGCGGCGCTGGCTCGACGACGATCGCGTGGTGGAAATCTGTGCAAACGGGCCTGGACTTGTGTGGGTCGAAATCGTCGGCTCGACACATATGGAGCCCTTCGACGTGCCCGAGCTCGACCGCGCCGCGATCACCTACCTCATGGAACGTATAGCCGCATCATCCTCGCAGTCCGTCAGCGAGGAAAATCCCTTGCTTTCGGCCGCCCTGCCCGGCGGCGAACGCTTTCAGGGCGTGCTTGCGCCGGCGACACCGGCAGGAGGCGCCTTCGCAATCCGCAAGCAGGTCGTGAAGGAAATGCGCCTTGAGGATTATCGCAAACGTGGGTCCTTCGATACGATCTCCGTCCAGGATCTCGGCGAACTGAGCGACACCGACAGCGCCCTTTGCGAATATCTCGACGCCGGCAAGATCGAGGATTTCCTGCGCCTGGCAGTGCGGGAACGGTATTCGATCTTGCTTTCAGGAGGCACGTCGTCGGGCAAAACGACCTTTCTGAACGCGATTTTGCATGAGGTACCTTCGGATGAAAGGATCCTCACCATTGAGGACACGCGAGAGGTCAAACCACACCAGCCCAACTATCTGCCGCTGGTGGCGTCAAAGGGCGACCAGGGCCTGGCGCGCGTGACCGTTGAAACGCTGCTGCAGGCGGCAATGCGCCTGCGGCCGGATCGAATCTTCCTGGGCGAGATCCGGGGAGCCGAAGCCTATTCGTTCTTGCGCGCCGTCAACACGGGTCATCCCGGATCGATCACGACGATCCATGCGGACAGCCCGGCCGGTGCGTTTGAGCAGCTGGCATTAATGGTCATGCAGGCTGGGCTCGGTCTGAGCAAGGCGGAGATCATCGATTACGTGCGGTCGGTTTTGCCGATTGTGATCCAACAGACGCGCCGGGGCGGCTGGCGCGGCACTTCGGCGATCTGGTTCAACCGCATGACTGAATGGAGAGCCGCCAGAAAGGTTCCCCAGGATGTCTCGCGTATTGGCCTATAGACTTTTCCTCGGCCTCATCGGTCTCGCCGCTTTCTTTGCCCTTTGGAGCCTGGCTTACGAGCTGGTGGCGACATGGCGGTGGAATCCCGCCCTGCCTTCTGAAGGAGCCTCGCGCTGGGGGCTTTTGCGGTACCAGAACGCGCAACGCAGCCTGAGCGGCCTGTTCGTTGCCTGGCAGCACTTCAGTCAGCGCTTGGCCTATCATCCCACGCAAAGCGAGACGATCATCCGCGGCGCGGTCGCGGTCGCAATTGTCGTGGCGATCGGCGTCGGCTTGATCTTTGCAAGCCTGATCAACCGCAAGCCAAAGCACTACGGCGATGCGCGGTTCGGCACAATCATGGACGCCGAAAGGAAAAACCTGCTGGCAAAGCAAGGCTTGATCCTCGGCAAGATGGGCGGGGCGACGATCCGCTCGGACGATCCCGCGCACGTCCTCGTGGTCGGGCCGACCCGATCCGGCAAGGGCGTCAGCTTTGTCATACCGAACGGGTATATGTGGCGAGGATCCTCGGTGTGGTTCGATCCGAAGCGGGAGAACTTCGAGGCGTTCGGTGCACACCGGCAGGCTCTCGGTGACAAGGTCTTTTTCTTTTCGCCCGGCGAGCAGGATTCGCATCGCTATAATCCGCTGGATTTCATCCGGAGCGATGCGCGCATGCCGACGGACTGCGCGGTGGTCTCCTCCTTCATCATCCCGGAGGCGACAGGGAGTTCCGAGATCTGGGCGCGCGCCGGCCGGCAGCTGCTTTCGGCCATGATAGGTTATGTGCTGACGTCACCACGCTATGAGGGGCAGCGTCATTTGCGCGCCGTCGCGATGCTCCTTTCGACCGGTGTGGATTTTCTCAGGGTGCTGACGAATATCCGCAATGACGAGGAAAAATATCTGCCTTCGTGGGTCGTGCACGGGCTCAACCAGTTCATTGCGCTGGAAAAGGAAACGCGAAACTCGGCCTACTTCAACCTGACGGCGGCTCTCAACCCCTGGACCAATGATCTCGTTGCAGCCGCTACGGCGTCGACCGATTTCGATATCTCGAAGTTTCGCAAGGACCCGACGGCGCTCTTCATCGGCTGCTCGGTGGCGCAGCTCGACGTGTTCCGGCCCATCATCAAACTCCTGGTTCAGCAAATCCATGATGTGCTGATGGCTTCCTCGCCAGGTCCTGACGAGCCATATCAGGTCCTGGTGATGATCGACGAGTTTCGCCAGCTCGGCAAAATGGAGTCTATCGTTTCCAAGCTGGCGATCAACGCGGGCTATGGCTTTCGCATGGTCCTGATCCTGCAGGATCTTGCCCAGCTTGACGAAGTCTATGGAAAAGCGACGCGGCAGACCACGGTGACGGCGTGTCAGGTGAAGCTTTTCATCCGCATGAACGACGTTGAGACCTCGGAACATGTCTCTGAAATGCTGGGGCCGACCACGATCGAGGTCGCCACACCGATCATCAGGGCCGGGCAAGGTATATTTGGGGGCCGAGACAAGAGCTTAAGTTATCAGGAAAGACCGTTCCGGACGGCGGCGGAGCTTCGGCAGATGCCGGCGAACCAGGCCGTGGTTCTGGGCTCGAGCCCCCCTGGTTTTATGGTGCGCAAGATCACCTATTATAAGGACGCTCCCTATAAGGCTACCTACCAGCAATTTCGGCACCGGCGCTTGAAGGTTCCGCCTCTCTCACGATGGCAGGATCTTCCGCTGCGCTCCATGGCGGAGGTCGAAGCGGCGGCCAACAACGCGCCGGCGGCACCTTTCGAGTTGGGGGAACCCGATACCGTCGAAGCGCCGGTTTCGAGCGATACAGCCTATGCCGATGCGGTGCCGCCTGCGACTGGTGCGGCGGCTGAAAGGGCTGGTCCCGTCGAGTTAAAGCCGAAAGTAAAGAGCGACAGCGCGGACGCACCACAGGCGCTGCCAAGCTCAGGCCTTCCAACGGGCGGTGAGGCTGAAGCAAGGAGCGAGGTCGCCGCCGAGGTTCCGGAGTTGAAGCCGAAGCGGACCGATCAGACAGCCGATGATGCGCCGCGGCCGCTTCCCACCCTTGGCCGGCGATCGGCGCCGGCAGCATCAAAGGCGTCCGACCCGAGTGCGTCTGAAGGCAAGGCGAGTATCTTGCAATTCCAAGTCCGGCCGGGAAACAAGTCCACGTCGATCGCCGCGCTGCTCGCATCGCTCGATCAGGAAGTGGAGGCCGGCGCTCGTTCCCTGTCACCGTCAGTGGATAGCGGAGATGTCGACGGGGTACCGTCAGCCGCTCTTGAGGCGCTGCAGGATCAAATTAGACGTCACGGCGATCGCTAGGACGTGAAATTCAGTTGAATACAAATGAGCGATTTGTGCCTTCGGTGCCTATGTCGAGTGTGAGAACCAGACGAAACGTCCCTAATCCGATGGCGGGCGAATCGAGCCGGTTCGCGCGCCTCCCGGTTCTTGGTCGGGACGTGAGCTGATTTGCTCGTCCGTAAAATGCGATTGATTTTCACCCTAGGCAGCCTGTATCAAAACCGATACAGTGCACCGCGATGAAGGTGATTGAGTGGCTTGGAAGCAGTAGGCCGGATGTTCGAGCTTTTCCTGACGATGCGCGGATAGATGCCGGCTGGCAGCTTGAACTTGTCCAGCGCGGCGACGATCCCGACGACTGGAAGCCTATGCAGATCGTTGGGGCCGGCGTCAGGGAAATCAGAGTCCGGGAGGCATCGGGAGCGTTCCGTGTCATCTATCTGGCAACCCTGGAGGACCGCGTTTTGGTGCTTCATGCGTTCCAAAAGAAGACACAGGCCGCATCCAAGAAAGACCTCGATCTGGCGGCTCAACGGCTAAGACGATGGAAGGCAGAACGATGAACGTAGAAACCTATGAGAACGTCTGGGACGCCCTGGCGGACACCGAACAGGAGGCAGCAAACCTTAAAGCGCGCTCGGCGCTGCTCTACGAAATCCGTAAGGCAGTCCAGCGTTGGGGCATTCCCCAGGAGGAAGCCGCCAAGCGGCTCGGCCTGACGCGCCCTCGTATCAATGATCTGCTGCGCGGTAAGCTCGCCAAGTTCTCGCTTGACGCGCTCGTCAACATCGCCGCCTCCGCTCACCTGGATATAGAAATCCGGGTGAAGGAGGTTGCATAATCACGAGGTGTCTAATCCTCGTCTTTCCTCGGAGTACATCCGCGTTGGACGCGAGCGTGTGCCGAACGGAGCCGCTGCCAGAGCCCGGCTTAGGGAACAACGAGCCCACACAGTGGTGCATGGCGAGGCAACTACTGCTTTTGCGGCTTTTGTGAATCCGGAACTTCGCCTTCGACTGGAGCGATGTTGATGCTTCTCGACTGCAGGCGCTGCAGTTCTTCGAGCCGTTCGCCTTTGACGATCTCGGGATCAAGCGGCTCGTGAGGATTGTGCGCCAATGAACGCGCGGCTTCACTTGCGGCTTGTGCCTCGCGGGCTTCCTTCGCAGCAATGCTTTCGGCATTGCGCACCATTTCGCGGTCTTGCGCGACCTGCTCAAGCGAGGTCGGATCAGCCGATCCGGCGCGTTCGTCGCGGACCTCCTGCTCCATGGCGCGATTGCGTATTTCACGAGCCCGATCGGCCTCAAGCCGCTCAGCCGCCTCGATCTCCTGGGCGCGATGAATCAAAGCTTCGGCGCGCGCACCGGCAATCCGATGGGCCTGGTCTTCGCTGACATGCGTGACGCCACCTTCCTCCATCGATTTGAGATCCGTCCGGATCGCCAATAGCTCCATGGTGGGCGCTGCGCGCCGTAAGAACTCCGCTTTCGTCTGGCCGTTCATCATGGCCGCTGTCTTGTTAACGGTCTCGTTGATCTGTTTTAGGTTTTCCCGCATCTGGTCCGCGGTGGCATCTGAACTCATTTGAACACCCTTTCCATCTCGAATAGCGACCACAACAGTACCGGATCGGAAAGCTCGCGTCATCCGATCAATAAATTGACTCGCTATCGCGTTATTCGGCTGAGAAGCAGCAACCGAGTGCCAGTCCCGAAGGCTTGCCTGGGTGGCCTGCAGCTGGCGCGCCGAAATCGGAATCTTGATCGGGTTGGCCCTCGCGTAGTCGATCCGCTGGCGGGCTTTCTCAATGACGTTCGGGTTTGCACGGGCGTAGGCGCGATCACGCGCCTCCCTGCCCGGTCGCGGCTTTTCGGCCGTGGCCACAATCGCCCTGTCGCGCGGGCCATAGCTTTGTGATGATGCTCGATAGGCCGCGGAAGTCGCGACGATTTTCATGCCCTGCGCTTGTGCGTGCTGGGCATAGAGCGCGCGCCATTCGCGAAGCTGGGCCGGACCTGGTCGCAATCGCTGACCATCCTCGCCCTTCACCGCGACGATGGCATGGACATGAATATGGCCGCCCTCCTCGGCCATGTCGGCATGCATCCCAAAAGCGAATTTGTGATTGGGGAACTGTTCATGCAGGAATCCACGTGCCGCCCTCACCAGGGCTTGTCCGTCCTCACCTGCCTTGGCCGACAGGATCATATGCATGGTGTCGCGAGGCTTATAGGAATTCAGCGTCTTGTCCCAGGATTGCGCGGTCTGCCGGACCGCCTCCTCAGACGCAATCGTGACGCCGTCGGCGCCGATCACCGCTCCGTCATGGGTAAGGCGCGAGAGCTGGAACACGACACCAGCTTTGCCGTGGCTGGGTTCCCCAATTGGCTTGACCGAAACAGTATCCTCCTTGACCCCAAGCGTCTCGGCGATCCGCGAGGCGATCATGGCCCGGGTCGGTGCCGAGAACTGGCGATCCTGCTGGCGCCGATCGGAAAGGTGAAACCGATGCTTCTTCTTCTCGTCTCCATTCTCGCCCCGCACGACGCTGTGTCCGGCCATGGTCGCGACGACACGCGCAACGCTCGATCCGTCCTGCAGCTTGTCGATACGATAGGCGAAACCGTGGCCGGCAAAGCCAGCCTGAACCGCCAATGAAAGGCGCTCGGCATTCTCCTCTCCTGCCACCGAAAGCCGGAACGTCGCGACATCGTCGCTTTCCCGCCGCTTGTCGAAGCCCTTGCCCCACTGTTTCATTTCCTCGGCAACGGCGGCCTGCGTCGCGAGGATGCGGGCGTCGTGAGTTTCGAGCGCGACGCCCTCCTTCTGGATATATTGACTGATGGCGGCTGCTCTTGTGACGCCATGCCCATAGGAAATCACCTTCAGAACCGCCGGCTGATACCCGGCCGCCAGCCGGTCGGCAGCCGCTCTCGGCGTAGGTCCGCCGGCGAGCTTCCGCCGCTTCGTTGGCAGGGCGAAGTTTAGTCGCCCGGCTTTACCGCGCGGCGGCTCCAACTCCCGGGCAGACGAGCGCGGCACGGCCGGTTCCGGGGGCTGACTTCCATCGAAACCGCCCTCCCCCGGCCGGCCGCGAACCGTCTTGAACAACCAATCATCGTCATTTCCAGCAAAGGACAAAAGGGCCCGACGCCGGCGCTTGCGGTTCTCTTCTTCAAAAGCTGCGCTCGCTCGAATCCGATCGGCTATGGCCTGTATGGACGGCGGGTCTAGGTTCACGCGTCCTCACCATCCAGCAGATGCGCCGCCTTCCGAAGTTTCAGGCCATGGGCGATCGTCATTGCCGTCAATTCGGCGTCGACAGCTTTCACCCTGACATCCAGTGCGTGCCATATTGGCAACGTCGCCTCCATTGGGACGGCGTGGCCGGAATGAATGGCATGCAGAAGCTGGCTGAGGTTTCGGCCGACCATCCGGAATTGCGAGGCCAAGGCCGCGACATTGCGTGAATTCTCTGCCGACAGAGCGGGGCCGATATCCAGGCTGGCCCGGATGATGCGCCGCAACGTCTCCGCTCGGTCAAGCTGGAACACCTTGCAGGCCTCGTCCAGGAGTGCGCCCGCCTCCGGCCCGATATCGATCCGGGAGCGCTTTCGAGTGTCATTTTGGGCGGGTCTGGTGTCGAAAATTCTCGCCATGGCGGATGGGCCTCACGTCGAAGACGGTCCAGGTCGAAGCGAAGCGACGACCTGCTCAGCCAATTTGGACCCAAATTGCGTATCTTGTCAATTAAATACGCAACATTATACTAACTCACTGATGCACCAATCCTGAGTCGCATTTGCACACTCGAACATTGCACTAAATGCCGGAATTCATATTATAATACAGTCGCTTATGCGCCTTTGCACTTTGTCGCATCGGCGCATTGGCACAATGAAAGAAGGTCACTTTGGTGCCAGTTCGCCTCTGCGCTTTGGCGTCAAGGTGGCACACGAACATTGGGAGAAAAAATGCCGGAACAACGCGCGGTTCAAATCACAGTGGCCTCGCCCAAAGGCGGGGTCGGCAAGACCATGACCACCATTCTGCTCGCTGGCGAATTCGCCGCCGCCGGTCACCGGGTGACGGTGCTCGACACCGATCCGCAATTGTCCGCGGTGGAGTGGAGCAAAAACAGTCACCGCGCCGGGTACGCTCTTTCGAACATCAACGTCATCCCTATCAGCTCGACCGACGAACTGATCGACCGCCTGGCGCAATCTGACGGCGAGGACCTTCTGCTGGTCGACGTCCAGGGCACGGCCGTGGCTGCCCTCGGCCCGGCCGTCGCCAACGCTGACTTCGTGCTGATCCCAACGAAAGCGCACGTCTTCGATGTCAAGCAGTGCCTCGGCCTGATCCGGCACATCCGCTCGCTTGGCGGACGCCACCGCGAAATTCCCTACGCGGTGATGCTCAACATGGTTTCGGGGATCGAGCACAACACCATGGCCTTTCGCACGGCGATCGAGCTGCTGCGGCAGGCCGACGCCAGCGTGCTTGAGACCTTTTTGTCGCAACGGCCGACCTTCGCCTCAATCGCAACCGCCGGGACGCTCTACGAAGTCCAGCCCGTGAGCAAGGCGGTGCAGGACGCTCGCGACCAGACGAATGCCCTGACCGCCGAGATCATCCGCAAACTGAACGGAGCCACCTCGCAATGAACGAGAAAAGCGATCGGACCGCAAACCAGCTGCCGCTGCCTGCCTTGAAACCGCGTGCCCGTTC
>NZ_JBWLUY010000029.1:0-41814 GCF_057784295.1 Mesorhizobium sp. CNPSo 4688 | reverse complement strand
CGGCAAAGATGGCCGCGAGGCGACGTTGGACGCTTCCTTCGGTCATGTAGCGCATTGCCTTCACAACAGGACAAGGATTGTACGGGCGACCGCCGGCCGAGTCCACGAGCCGGAACGTCGAGGATGGGTCGTCATAAGCCGGAATTCAACTAAGACACTAGCGGCGCGAGGGAGGCGTTGGTCGCGATGTACGCGAACGTGAACCAAGACCGCGCATTGTTTGCTTGCTATGGTGAAGCGAATTCAGCTCCAGACAGAGCTACCACCCGAAGAGAGGTCATACCGAGCATGACCGAGGGACCAGTGCAGCGTCGTTTGGCTGCCATCCTCGCTGCCGACGTGGTTGGCTACTCCAGGCTAATGGCTCTCGACGAGGGCGGAGCACTTTCGGCTTTCAAGATCGGCGCGAACTGGTCGACGGGAAGATAGCAGGGCATCAGGGCAGGATCTTCAAACGACACAATAAAGCATCCGTAGCGTCGCGAAACGGACTCTTTACCTGTGGGAGTCCGTCATTCGAAACCTCCCATTCGATTTTGTAGTTAGTCTGAGTGTGAACGACCTGTCCCCACCAGGCGTCTGCGGTCATCGGCCAATCCTCGGGATGGTCGAGCGACCCAATCATTATCCACATGTCAGGAGCTTTGTCGTAGACGAACACGAGCGGGGAACCACATCCAGTACAAAATCCGCGTTGTGCCACTTCACTTGATCGAAAATAGGAGGGCGTTCCTTGTGTGAATTCTACGCCGTCGTCAAAGCGAAGACCGGCCCTATGCGGACCGCCATAGGCCTTTTGACAAATCCGACAATGGCAGAAGGCTCCCGCAGTCGGGGCCTTCATTGATCGGTATCGAATCGCCCTACAAAGACAGCCACCTTCGATCATACCGCCAATCGATCTGATGACACCGTTCGTTCAGTATACATCAAATCATACGACGAAGGTCTGCAATTATGGGATGACTGCCTTCCGCGAACAGAGGCGCAAGCGACTGGCCGAAAGGGGATCCTGCTCCATCATCAGGAAGACATCGCGTTATCACCCCCTCTGCCGGCTCGGCATCGCCGTTCTGGCGGGTGAATTGCGACGATATTTTCTCGGTTGAACTTGGACGCAGCTATTCCCGCTGCTGCCAAAGACTCTCATTTCTTGGTCGGGCCGCGTTCTACGACCGTACGCTCCGGGCTGGGGCGTTCTTGTTTGGCCACTGCCCGAAAGCGAAAGTCTCGTCTCGTTTAAGGACGATTCAACCATGGTAATCCAATCCCGTCGGTGAATCTGTGGCTACAGGGAGGTAATGAACCCGATTTCCGGCCCCAATTTGAATGGCGACTTCGCGCTTATGCATTGAGGCAACCGTCATCTTTTGGCGACCCCGAGGCGTCGAACAGGACGGTGGCTACATCTGGCAAACTTTATGCAATGGCTAAAGGACGTAGCGGCATTCCTTAGCCCGCGGCCGTCGATCGTTTGAACATAATGGTAACTTTCGTGCCTTCAGCTGAACTGGAGACCACGTCAAACGAGGCCTTGGCGTTCTCAGTTAATGAACGCGCGATTAGTGCGCCGAGTTTGCCCGGCTTGGGCCAGGTCTCTCCATCGGGTAAACCAACCCCGTCATCCGCGACGATGATTCGGCAACCGTCACCGTCGACAACGCTGTGAAGTGTTATCGTTCCGCCTTCGCGTCCCTTAAAGCCGTGTTTGAGTGCGTTGGTCAGCAGTTCGTTCACAACCAGGCCGGTCGGCATAGCAACGTTGATCGACACCGGATAGGTATCCACCTTCATGTCCAGGCGTATGCCCTCAACGGCATGCGAGGCCATGACTGCTGAGGCTATTTGGCTCAGATAGATGCCGAGATCGACGTCGTCCTTCTGCTCGTCAGCCGAGAGCGTTTGATAGAGGATGGCCAGAGCATCAACGCGCCCCGCCAGCCGCTCGAAACGTTTCTGATCAGGCTCTGCTGCGTTGCGGGTTTCCAGCCGGATGAGTGCGGTTATCATCTGGAGGTTATTTTTTACCCTGTGCTGGAGCTCGCGCAGCAGAGTATCCTTTTCGCGGACAAGCTCATCAACCGTGGGCGCTGCTCCACCATGGATCGTTACGTCCACAAGGGCAACAAGTCGAAAGCAAGCCTTGCCGTTGTCGTCTACGATCACATTCGAGTATGCATCAACCACAGTCGGTTCGTCGACGCCGCGCTCCAGGCGAAAAGTTCCCACGAAATCGGTATCTGTTACAATGCTATCAGCCAGCGCACTGTCCTGCTGCTCATGGAGACCTACTCCGGAAAGCGCTGCCCAGTTCCTGCGTGCCAAACTGGCGGCTTTCAGGCCCGAGAGCTTCTCAAATTCCGGGTTGACATACACGACACGCTCATTCGCGTTCAGATCGGAAACAGCAATCGCGATCGGAACCTGGTCAAGGAACTTCTTGAATTGTTCGCTTTCCAACGCTGTGGCAAGGTCAGGCGTGTCGAGCAACTGCTCGACCGCTTCGGCCTTATCTGAATCGGATGTCATATGCGCGCCTTGATGGAGTGGATCAGATCAATATCAGCGATCGGCCTCATCCGCCACCGGCGAACGGGGCAGCGACAAGGCTTCGGCGTCGTAGTCGCATCATCGGCCGTTGCTGTGAACTCGGCGGCATCCTTAGAAAGCCCGTGCTTGCATGAAATATTCGAGGTCATAAGGGCAGATGTCCGAATTCGGATCTGTGCTTGTCATCGGCTTCGCCAACGTTGCCTCGCTTCCCCGCTCGAACAGACGGTTCACAAAGTGAAGCTGTACTCGAAAAGGTGACCGCGGTTTTCGTCGGTGACTCGAATCCACACAGGCTCGTTTGTGCGTAAGGTGACACTGCGTTCCGTTGCTTCCTGGGCTGCCCAGGCGTTGTCGCATTGACAATGCGCGTTGTCTAATAAACCCGCTCAAACGCGGCGGAGACTTCCTCGATAAATGGATGGCTGAACACCTGCGAATGCCTTCACCGATGATCCGGCGGCCATCTCCGATCTTGCCGACAAGGCCATGAAGGCAGCCGACCAGGTATCAGCGCCGACGAGATCAGCGAAGAGGTCGGGAGCATATTCGAGGTCATCCTCGAGGCGATGCAAAGCCGCTCCGGCGGCGGGGGTGGATGACCGTGCCGAAGTCAAAAAGGTTCTGGATCGCTGCAGGGATTCTGGCAACGCTTGTCATCGTTGCTCTGGTGCTCAGCGGCGGCGTCGGGCTGACGCCGATGGTGTCGATGCTTCATGCCCACCCGCAATCGATCTACGAAAAGCCAGCCAGCCTGTTCGTCGCAGGCTTCGTCGGTTCGCCGGCGATGAACTTTCTGCAAGGTCGATTGGACCACGCGGGCAGGCTCCAGGTTGGCGATGTTGGGATCGACACGTCAGGCTACGGTTTCGAAGATTCATCGCGAGAGCGCGATGTGGTGCTTGGCATCCGCAGTGAGGATATAAGCGTGGTGGATCAGGGGACGCCCGAAAGTATTCCCGGAACGCTGGCGTTTACCGAACTGCTGGGCGCGGACGCGCTCGGTTGGTTCGAATGCCTGGGCAAGCGGTTCAGTGTTCGGCTTGGTGTGAACGAAGCACGGGCGATGCATCCGGACGTCGGCCTCTGCTTTAACATGACCAAGGCATCCTTCTTTTCGGCGGCGTCGGAGCGGCGGATCTGACGATCACCGGGTCCCCGGGCGCATCAAATGGCGAACGACCTGTTCCGCCTTTAACTCGTCGCACGAACTGCCAGACGTTTGGATATTGGCGCACGTGGTTTTCGCAAACAGAAAGGTCGCTAAATATCTCGTTCGATCTTTCCGATGGCCCCTCAGGATCCGATGGCCCCTCAGGAAGAGAACGAAGATCTCGACAAAAATTCATCGCTCGCGACCAATTGTCCGATCCGCATTTTCGAATTCGAGCTGCCGAACGAGGCCCCGGTGCCCTCCCATTCACTGGCCGCCGACGGCTTTGGTTCGGGTAAATTCTACGATCTCGATCTGTTTGGTCGCCCGAAAGTGGTCGCGGAACCATATGGAACGATACGGGAAGCTTTCTCACTTTGGCCCACGAAAAACCCAATAAAATCAACAGTCTTCGGACGCCCTCCGGGCCCTACCATGACCATTGATTTTGCGACGAAAAAATGTACTAGTTGGAGCGGTGACGGTACTTTTTCGAGGCAACTTGGGCACGCCGTCGAACGCCGAAAAGTGCAAAAATCGCCCGATTGATCCCGATAGTTGGTGAAACCTCAAAATATTTTTTGTGGCGATTTTCCCTTTAAAATCAAAAGCGTAATTTTTTGACGGCTCCGATGCCGGACTTTTCGCGGATATGAAAAATATTTCACAGTATTTTCAATGAGTTATATGCCATTTGAACAATCGAGTGGGAATGATTCAGACCCACTCAAACGCCGCGGAAATACGCCAATGTGCGACGTAACATACTGAAGACAAAAATAAATCCTTCCAGGAACAATCAGCGACAATCGGTACGCAGAGATTGGCTTTGACGGACCGCTTGACGGACCTTCCGCATATTGCCCACCCGAATTTTTCTAAGTACCGTCGGAGCGAATGAGGCTCGTGACGGTACTTTTTTGTACCTTAAGGCATTGAAGGAAAAGGAATTTCCTGCCGCGGAGCTCGAAATCGTACTGACGGTACTTTTCAGGAGGCAATGGGTACTGACGGACGCCACCCTTAAGGCACTGAAACCAGGAGAGAAAATCTACAAGATTGCTGACCGTGACGGGATGTATGTCCGCGTCATGCCCAGTGGCGCGATCTCGTTTCGGCTGGACTATAGGCTGAATGGACGCCGCGAGACGGTCTATCTCGGCAGATATGGCAGAGACGGCATCTCGCTCGCGTTGGCCCGAGAGAAGTGCCTCGACGCGAAGCGCGCCATTGGCGAAGGGCGATCGCCGGCGATCGAGAAGCAGCGCGACAAGCGCCGCCTGAAAGAGGCAAAGAGTTTTGGCGAATTCGGCGAGAAATGGCTGAAAGCCGCGCCGATGGCATCGGATGGAAGGCTGACCCAAAAAGCGACAGCATCGACATTCAACCGGGGAGCACCAGTCGTTGCATTCACCCCTCAATCAAGGCGAGCAGGCCCTTCAGAATTTCGATTGGGGGCGGCGGGCAGCCTGGAATATGCAGATCGACAGGCAGCACCTCCGACACCCCGCCCACAACGGCATAGCTGCCGGCGAAACAGCCGCCGTTCCTGGCGCAGTCGCCGAGTGCGACTACCCATTTGGGGTTGGGTGTCGCATCCCAGGTACTCTTCAACGCCTCGCGCATGTTCTTTGTGACCGGCCCTGTGACAAGCAGCACATCGGCATGGCGCGGCGACGCGACGAAACGGAATCCAAAGCGCTCGATGTCGTAGAAAGCGTTGTTGAGCGCGTGCATTTCGAGTTCACAACCGTTGCAGGAACCGGCGTCGACTGCGCGGATCGATAGGCTACGTCCCAGCCGTTTGCGAGCGGCACCATCAAGGGCGTGGGCGAGCTCGTCGATCGCGGCTTCGCGTGCCAAGGGTGGGGGCTCGGTGAGCGGGGGTCGTGTCAGGCTTTCGAAGAGGAGCTTGCGCATGATGGCGTGCCTTTAGAGATCATGGCCGGAATAGGAGCAGTTGAACGACTTGTTACAGAGCGGAAAGTCGGCAACGATGTTGCCTTCGATCGCTGCTTCAAGAAGCGGCCATTGAAACCATGACGGGTCACGCAAGTGGCAGCGCTCGACCAGGCCGCCTTCGCCGATGCGCAGCCAGGCCAGGATATCGCCGCGGAATCCTTCGACCAGCGCCATACCTTCACGCGGGCCGTTCGTAGGGGGGACATTGGCGCGCGCCGCGTCGCCACCCGGCAGCCGTTGCAGGATCTGTTCGACCAGCAACAAGCTCTGCTCGACTTCGCGAATGCGGATCCAGACGCGGGCATTCACGTCGCCCTCCTCAAGGACAGGTACGTCGAAAGTGAGTTCGTCGTAAGGGGGGTAGCCCGGACTGCGCCGCGCATCGAAGTGACGGCCGGAGGCTCGGCCGACATAGCCGCCGGCTGCGTATTGCCGGGCAAGCTCCAGCTTGAGGCGGCCGGTTCCGACGGTGCGGTCCTGTAGCGAGGCGGTGTTGTCGTAGAGTTCAATCAGGCGAGGAAAGCGTTGCCTGATCTCCGCGATCACCGACCGAACCGCGCGCTCTCCCTCTTCGCGCAGGTTGCTTGCCACCCCTCCAGGCACGATGCAATCGCGCATCAAACGATGGCCGAAGGCGGCATCGCTGGCGCGCAAAACGCGTTCGCGCAGCACGCCGCAATGGGCGTGCATGAGTGCGAAGGCCGCGTCGTTGCAGATGGCGCCGATATCGCCGAGATGGTTGGCAAGCCGCTCCACCTCGGCCATCAGTGCCCGCAGCCAGAGGGCACGCGGCGGGACCTCGACACCGAGCGCTGCTTCGACCGCGCGGGCAAAGGCAAGCGAATAGGCCACTGTGCTGTCGCCGGAGGTCCTGCCTGCCAGTCCGGCTGCGCGATCGATGGGCGAACCCGCCATCAAACCTTCTATGCCCTTGTGAACATAGCCGAGACGCTCTTCCAGCCGCACCACCGTTTCGCCGCTTGCGGTGAATCGGAAATGCCCAGGCTCGATGATGCCGGCATGCACGGGCCCGACCGGAATCTGGTGGAGGCTGTCGCCTTCCGCGGCAAGGAAGCGGTAGGAAGACGCCACGGCTGGAGGCTGTGGCCGCGTCGCCAGGGGATGGCTGCTCCCCCAATGGCCATGGTCAAGCCAGCGACGGGTATCGGGAAGCCCCTGCGGCAGCAACCCGAAAAGGTCAGCGGCAGCACGCTCAAGCCGCAAAGCGGGCGGATGCCGCTGGCCGACAGATGGGTAGCGACCGCCAGGGCATTGCAGACTGATGACGCCGATGTCTCGAACCTCGTCGAGAAGCGCCATGTGGACGGTGTTCGGCTCCCCCCAGAGGCCGAGCAGGCTCCAGCGGCCCTCAGCGAGTTGCTCGACGGCAAGGCTCCAGATTTTCGGAGCCACCACGGCGCGCCTCGAAGGCGCGTGATGTTCGGCAGGACGGCCGGCCTCGATGAGGTCGACCAGCGCCGGCATGCTTCTTTTGCTCATCCGCTTCATCCCAGAATGGCCGCGACATGCTGGAACCACGTGACCAAGGGCGATGGCAGATATACGCCGGCGCCAAATACCAACGCCAGATGGGAATACATCGGCACGTAGGATGCCTCGACGGGTGCGGTGCTGCCGCGCGGCTCGCCGAAGGCGACGCCGATCAGCCGCAGCAGCAGGGCGCCGAAGGCGAGCAGAAGCCCGAACACCAACGGGATCGCCAGAAGCGGTTGCCTGGCAAAAGTCGAACTCACGACCAGGAATTCGCTCATGAAGATGCCGAGCGGCGGCAGGCCGGCGATGGCGATGACACCGATGACCAGCGCCCAGCCAAGCCCCGGATGAGTTTCCGTCAGCCCTCTTATGTCGGCGATCTTTTGCGTCCCCTTGACCTGCGCGATGTGGCCGACCGCAAAGAAGATCGCCGACTTGGTCAGGCTGTGCATGACCATATGCAGCAGGCCGGCAAAGTTCGCGAGCGGACCACCCATGCCAAAAGCGAAGACGATGATGCCCATATGTTCGATCGAAGAGTAGGCGAACAGGCGTTTGATGTCGCGGCGGCGGTAGAGCATGAAGGCGGCGAAGATGAGGGAGGTGAGCCCCATCGTGACCATCAACGGTCCCGGGGGTATCGCCTGCGGACTTGCGGCCAGCAGCAGCTTGAAGCGCAGCACGGCATAGAGCGCGACATTCAAAAGCAGACCCGACAGCACCGCGGAAATCGGCGTTGGGCCTTCCGCATGCGCGTCGGGCAGCCAGGCATGCAAGGGGGCAAGGCCGACCTTGGTGCCGTAGCCGAGCAGCAGAAAGACGAAGGCGACGTTGAGCAAAGCCGGGTCGAAACGCGCGGCATGTTCGATCAGCGCGGTCCACACCATGGCATTCGTGCCCGCGCCGACCACCGGTTGGGCGGCCATGTAGACGAGGATGGTGCCGAAGAGGGCGAGCGCAATGCCGACGCTTCCCAGAATGAAATATTTCCAGGCGGCTTCCAGCGCTTCATGGGTGCGATAGATGCCGACCATGAGCACGGTGGTCAGCGTGGCAAGCTCCACCGCCACCCACATCAAGCCGATATTGTTCGAGACGAATGCGAGGTTCATGCCGAACATCATGATCTGGTACATGGCGTGGTAGAACCGCAAATTCGGTGCGGTCAGCCGGCCGGTGTCGAGCTCGTGCGCAATGTAGGAGGCACTGAACACACTGGTGGTGAAGCCGACGAATGTGTTGAGCACGATGAAGACGATGTTGAGATCGTCGACCAGCAGATACTGCCCCGGCTGCGGCCGGTCGGTGACAAGAAGCGACAGCGCGGCAAGCAAGGTCAGGAAGCTGGCGAAGACATTCAGTCGTGCCGTCACCCGATAGTTCGGCAGCACGGCCATGAGTGCCGCAGCCGCTGGCGGTATCAGCAAAATGGCGGCCACCGCATCGAAGGAAAACCCGGTCAACGGCGTTCTCCCCTGTAGTCGTCGAGCGCACCGACATCCACCGAGTCGAACCTTTCGCGGATGCGGAACAGGAAGACGCCGATGACGATGAAGGCGATCAGGATCGAGAAGGCGACGCTGATCTCGACGACCAGCGGCATGCCCTTGGCGCCCGTGGCGGCCAGCACCAGGCCGTTCTCGAGCGACATGAAGCCGACAACCTGGCTGACGGCATTTCGGCGGGTGACCATCACCAGCAGCCCGAGCAGAATGATGGACAGCGCGAAGGCCAGATCCTCGCGCGCCAGCGGATCGGCCTCAGGGGTGACCCGCAGCATCAGGACCATGGAGAGCGTCACCAGACCAATTCCCGCCAGCATGGTCGGACCGATGCCCACGGCGGTCTCGATGTCGCGATGGATGCCGAGCCGCTGAATGATGCGATGAAGCCCGACGGGAATGACGATCGCCTTGAACACGAGGGCGATCGCGGCGGTCACGTAGAGATGATGGGCGTCCTGGATGTATGCCTGCCAGGCCACGGACAGAGCGAGGACGACCGCATGCAATGCAAACACGTTGATCAGCGCAAAGAGGCGATCCTGATACAGCATCATGAAACTAACCAGCACCAGGCCACCGGCAAGCAGATGGGCGATGTCGAAGGTGAGACCGTTCATCAAAGGCTCCGTGAGACGAACAGCAAGAGTGTGCCGAGCAGGGCCAGCATGAGCGCCGCCCCGAGGAAATCCGGAACACGGAAGACACGCATCTTGGCGATGGCGGTTTCGAATACGGCAAGGAGAATGCCGCAGACGGCAAGCTTGCTGACATAGGCGACGACGCCCAGACCGTAGGAAGCCGGCCCGGCCTGGGCAGTCACCAGTCCCCAGGGAACGAAGACGCAGGAAATCAGCGAGACATAGAGCAGCAGCTTCAGGAAAGCGGCAAACTCGATCATCGCCAGATGGCGGCCGGAATATTCCAGCACCATCGCCTCGTGAACCATCGTGAGCTCCAGATGGGTTGCCGGATTGTCCACCGGCACGCGGGCGTTTTCGGCGATCGCCACGATGACGAGAGCGATGAGCGACATGCCGAGCGACACCCGCAGACCGACATCGGGCGAAGCCATGAAGGCGGCGACGGTGGAGAGCTGCGTCGCTCCGGCGACGAGCGCGAGGCTGAACACGATCAGAAGCATGGCGGGCTCAGCCAATGAAGCGATCATGACCTCGCGACTTGAACCGATGCCGCCAAAACTCGTGCCGACATCCATCCCCGCCAGCGCAAGAAAGAAGCGGGCGCTGCCGAGCAGCGCAACGATGGCTATCAGATCGGCGGTCCAGCTGAAGGTAAGGCCGGTTGCGAACGTCGGGATGAGCGCGGCAGCGACCCAGGTGGCGGCGAAGATCAGGTAGGGTATGACGCGAAACAGCCAGGATGCGTTGTCCGCCAGGACGACTTCCTTGCGCATAAGCCGCAACAGATCCCGGTAGGGCTGGATCAGGGAAGGCCCCTGGCGCCGCAGCAGTCTCGCCTTCACCTTGCGCACGAAGCCGGTCAGCAGCGGTGCAAGCAAAAGCACCAGCATCATCTGTGCGCCCTGGACAGCCAACTGAAGGATCAGGGCCATAGCGCGAGCACCGTGAGCAAGGTGACGAGATAGAGGAAAACGAGAGTCAGATAGCGCCGAATGGTCAGGAACTGCAGGCGGTTCAACTTCAGGGTTGCAAAATCGATGGCGCCAGCGATCGGCTGATAAAAAGCCTCCCAGACCACATCGTGCATTTCGACAGTCAAACGCGCCGGGCCAGTCGCGCCGGGCGGTGGCATCTCTACCGTTTCCCTGGCCCGGAACGCGAATGTGCCGAAGACGCGGCGAATGGGCTGCGCGAAGCTGACTGCCGTGTATTGCGCGACCGGCGTAACGTCCGGCAAACCACAGCCCCAGGCGGGGCTCCAGCGGAGCGCATGCGAGGCGAAGCGGTGGATCACGACTGCCGCGAGCGATGCGGAAGCAGCGATGAAAAGGAACACCAGCAGGCCATTGTAGGAGCTGCGGCTCTCGGCGATCGGTACGATCGACAGCCAGGGCTGCGCCATCTGCACCGGCATGCGGTTGCCGATGAGCGAAAGCGTCACCGGTGAAAGGCCGTCTATGACGAGGCCCGGCAGAATGCCGGCAAGCAGGCAAAGTGCCGCGAGGATGAACATTGCCGCCAGCGAATAGCGATCGACCTCGTGCGCACGTTCCACCACGGCGGTCCGGGGCCGGCCGAGAAATGTAATTCCGAACGCCTTCACGAAACAGGCCGCCGCCAGCGCCGCCGACAATGCCAGCAGGCCACCAACGGCAGGCACCATGACCTTCAGACCCCACTGCGGCAGGTCAGGGCTCTGCAATATGGCTTGGAAGGCCAGCCATTCGGAGACGAAGCCGTTGAAGGGCGGAAGCGCGGAGATCGAAACGCAGCCGACGAGAACGACAAAACTGGTCAGCGGCATGCGGTGGATAAGACCGCCCAGTTTCTCCATGTTGCGCTCGCCGGTCGCTGTGAGCACGGCGCCAGCGCCGAAAAACAGCAGGCTCTTGAACAAGGAATGGTTGAGAACGTGGAACAGAGCGGCGGTGAGCGCCAGTGCCGCAGCCAACGGCATGGCGTTCGCCTTGAAGGCAAGCGCGAGGCCAAGGCTGACGAAGATGACGCCGATGTTTTCGATCGTGCTGTAGGCGAGGAGCCGCTTGAGATCCTTTTCCATCAATGCGTAGAGGATGCCGAGAACCGCGGTCAGACCGCCGAGGAAGAGCACTACGACGCCCGCCCACCAGGCCGGCTCGCCGAGTAGGTCGAAAACGACGCGTATGAAGCCATAGACGGCGACCTTGGTCATGACGCCGCTCATCAGGGCGGAGACATGGCTCGGTGCCGCCGGATGGGCGAGCGGCAGCCAGACATGCAAAGGGACAAGGCCGGCCTTGGAGCCGGCGCCGAGCAGCATGAGGCCAAGGACTGCGGCGGCGACGAACCGGCTTGGCTCGCCGGCACGCATCGCGTCGAATGTGTAGGTTCCGGCCGGTCCGGCCAGCAGACCGAAGGCGAGCAGCAGCGCCAACGTGCCGAAGCTTGCCATCACCAGATAGATGTAACCTGCCCGCGTATTGTCCTGTTCGCGATGGTGCGCCATGACGAGCGCCCAGGAGGCGAGCGACATGAACTCCCAGGACAGCAGAAAAGTGAAGGCGTCGTCGGCCAGCACGACAAGGTTCATTCCAGCGAGGAAGGCCGGGTAGAACGGCAGCACCCGATGCGGCGCGGATTCATGCCTGCCGTAGCCGAGGCCATAAAGACTGGCCATGGCGCCGCCGAAGTTGACGACGACGAGGAAGAAAGTCGAGAGCGCATCCAAACGGAAATGAGCGCCGATCCAGGGCAGTCCAAGTGGCAGCGTGACGGTTGAGATGCCGGCAGGATCGCCTGCCAGCGCGCTTGTGACGATCACGAACAGGGCGGCCGATATGCCAAGCGTTGCGCCATAGACCAGACGTGTCGCCGAACCACGTCGGCTGACCGCGACAGCCCCTATGGCGGTTCCGAGAAGCGCGGCGACGCCGCACAAGGGAAGGGCAACGATCGGCGTCACGGCAGGCTCTCGCCGGAGCCGGTCTCCGCATCGTCGGCGCCGGAAATCCTGGCTGGGTTGAAGCCCACCTTGAGCCGCACCCCACGCCCACCAGCCTGGCTGGTCGCACCTTCCCCGATCAACTCGATGCCGGCGACCTCAAGCGCTGCGATCAATTTCATCAGGGAATCGACATTACCCCGGATCATCCACTCGCTGGCTTCCATGCGCTGAATTGTCGGCACCGAAAGGCCGGACAATTCGGCAAGTCTGCGCTGATCGATGCCGAGCAGCGCCCTGGCGGCGCGCAACTGCGGAGCAGTTATCACAAATCGCCCCTTTTTCAGCTTTGAGACATAAGCTCTACGCGTTGCAGCATACATTGAAATGTGTTACAGTCAATAAATGATGTTTTAGATATCATCTTTTGATGTCAGCCGTTCATGGCCGGCTATCCCAGGCTGATGGCGCAAACCGGAGCGCACCTTGAAGGACCTCAGCCCTCAAAAGTCGTCCTCAAGATCAAGCCCATGCTTGGTGGAACTTCAGGATTTGGAACCCTGGCTACGATGGCTAAATCATGATCCGGATAGCAAAATATCACAGTGATTTCGGCAATATCGAAGTTCTTCGCGCGAAGGACACCGGCTCGTTCATCTACCGTCAAGGTGGCTGCTTCCAAAGCGAGTGCGACCCAGATGGCGTAAGTGTGGTGCCTTACATACACGCGATCTTTGGCCTTCTCGCGCAAATGCAAGCATCGGATGTGTTGATGATCGGTTGCGGTGGCGGCAGCCTGGGCACCATGTTGGACAGAGCCGGTGTGCGCGTGACGATAGTTGACATCAATCCAAGCGCCTTCCGGATCGCTCACAAGTATTTCGGGCTTCCTCGCGAGGTCGATTGTCATGTTGCTGACGGGCGCAATTTCCTGCGTAGCGACCGGCATCGCTACGACGCAATTGTCCTCGATGCATATTCCGGAAGACGCATTCCAGACCACCTATGCGCCGAGACATTTTTCGGCCTTGTTCAGACACGCCTGAAAAATGCTTCCGGCTGTTTGTTCGCCAATGTTCATGCGGGTCATGATCTTGACCTGATGCCCGATCGCGTCGCAGCAAAATTGAACAATGTCTGGGCTGACGTAAGGCTGCTCGATGTTCGCGGCATGTCGGATCGCAACGCGATTGTCATGGCCGGCAAGGTGCGTAATCTCGTACAACCAGCCTTGCACATGCCGCCGTCGGTCGGAGCGGATGAGATCGCGCGAGACCTAAGTCTACTGGCGTTCAGGCCTTGGCATTTACGCCGCCGAAAAGCATGACGGCTGGGGGTCATCTGGCGCGACAACCAGAAGGCTTCCCACACTCCTCGAACTGCCAGTTCAGGCTTCGCTGCTAGTGCTGAGCGATCTTCGTTGCCAGACTAGACACGACCACACGACCGTAAGCGTCCGGTTGCTGCACATGGCGTCAGCTCTTGACAGGATTTCCCGCTTTCCATGCCCATGGGAGGAGTTCGTCGAGGCGGTTGACCGGGTGCCGGTCGACCATGCGCTCGAGAACGTCGGCGATGTATGCGTAAGGATCGACACCGTTGCGCCGCTTCGCAAATGGAGCGGCGGGCTCTTTTAACGGGTGCGGGGCAACGATGTATCTTCCGCAATTTTTGGTCGGCATGTTCGCGACGTCGTTCATCGTGGCGATCTGGGCTGACATGGAAACGGGTGCCGTCTGGACGGCGCTTGGATGGGCCATCCTTGCCTTGGTCATATTGCAACTTGGGTATGTCGGTCTGGTCGTCAGCTTGATCTATGAACGGGCATCGAAAGGCGCCGAGGCAAGCCCGGCATCGGCAGCAGCGAATGATCTAAACCCTACAGGTCCAGTTTAGCGGCCCGACGGTCCGTTGGGGTGTGTTCGACTGACCGCCGGGCCTGACCGGCTTGGGGCTTTTGGGGGCAAGCCGGCTAAAGCCGACCATAATATTAGAAACTCTGCAACAAAACCTTGCGGGGACATTTCCCGCCAATGGCTCTTGGCGGAGGAGCGGCCATCAGGAGGCGACCCCTTCAATGGAGTTCGCCATGCACCAAAAGACCCTCGCTGACACCTTAGCCGCCCGCGAACCCATGTATGTCAATTGCGGGCATCCGATGTGCTACAAATCGACAAAGCTCGATATCCAGGCGCTAATCGACAGGCTCGGGCCTGACCACGGGTCGATGCATCAGGATCTGGTCGGGGTCTTCGGCGCTTTCGTCCGTCCTGCTCATAGAGGACACGCTCGACAGTTCCGGTCTGACCATTCCCGCCGAAATCCAGATTGGTGACTGTGGCGTTCAGCGCGTAGCGAACGCCGCGCTCATGTTCCGCGGCAGACTGAAGACGCCCGAGCCCACCATCGAACCGATGAGAAGGGCGGTGAGCGCGCCAAGGCGCAGCTTGTTGCTTGATCCTACCAATATCGAAGCGGCCGGCACGGCTGATGTGGAAATTTCGGTGGCGGCCATAGCGGGTCTCCCGCGGGTTCTGGGCCCCAGGAGAATGTGTCGGATGCGTCTGGAAGGCTTTGATGCGCGTCAAATCCGAGCGCCGAAATTGTCAGGAGCGGGATGCGAATTGTCTGGGTTTGATCACAGTGTGTTGTCTACAGGCATCATGCTGCGAATAGTCGAGAGGCGGCAGGTGGCATATCGCAAGGACGAGATTGAGCTGCCAATGGCGAGCCTCCCTGCCGCCCGGTTCAATTCCATTTGAGGGCCGACATAAAAGACCATTGGGCTGCGTATGATCTGCGTCAAAGTCGGATCGATGGCGCTGCGATAGTGGTGTGGGGCCGGGACAGGTTCTTTCCCGGTCAAACATTCGTTGGAGCTGTCTTTTGTCGTATTTTCGATCATCCCTTTTCGCCGCTGCCTTGACGACAAGCATCACCTTGAGCGCTGGACCTGTTTTTCCAGCCGATCAGCCGAGCTTCAGCGACAGGATTCATACGCTGTGGGATCGGCTGGGAGGCAAGCAGCTCCCCGCCAACATTGCCATGACCAACGGACGCATCGAGGCAGAGGAAGTGCTGGTTTCGGCCAAGCTTGCCGGTCGCGTCTCGGACGTTATGGTGGACGAGGGCCAGACCATCGACGCCGCTACCGTGGTGGCACGCATGGATACGGCCGATCTGCGGGCCCAGATGGCCGGCGCGCAAGCGCAGGTCCGGCGGGCTGAAAAGGCAGCAGCCGAAGCGGAAGCTCTGATCGCGCAGCGCAATAGCGAGCTTGTGCTCGGCCAGCAAGAGTATGACCGCGCATCCACGTTGAACGCGCGCGGCTATGGCAGCAGGCAGGATCTCGATCTGCGCAAAAGCCAGCTCACAGCGGCGCAGGCCGCACGCATCGCCGCCGAAGCAGGACTGGACGAGGCACATGCGGCAACCGACGCGTCAATACAAGCTCGTGCAGTCGGGCGAGGTGGTCGCCGCCGGCGCACCGATCGTCACGCTGCTCGACCTGTCGAACGTCTACATGACCGTTTTCCTGCCGGCGCAGACCGTCGGCCGCCTTGCGATCGGTGATGAGGCGCGGATCATCCTCGATCCTGCCCCCGAATATGTGATTCCGGTCACGGTTTCATTCGTGGCGTCCGACGCACAGTTCACGCCCAAGACCGTGGAGACCCAGGACGAGCGCGAGAAGCTGATGTTCCGCGTCAAGCTGCAGATCGCTTCGAGCCTGCTCAAGCAGTACGAGTCGCGAGTGAAGATCGGCGTGCGGGGCGTGTCCTACGTGCGGACAGATCAGACAGCGGCCTGGCCCACCGAGCTTGCCGTGAAGCTTCCGCAATGATCGGTGCCGTTCTCGACTTCCGGCATGTCGTTCACCGCTACGGCAAGACGCCGGCGCTTGACAATGTCGACATGGTCATCCCCGCGGGTCCCATGGCCGGTCTTATCGGTCCGGATGGCGTGGGCAAGTCGACCTTGCTCGGAATTGCCGCCGGTGTCACTCGGGTTCAGCAAGGACAGGTCCGTGTGCTCGGCGGTGACATGACGGTTGCGGGCGAGCGCCGTTCGGTCGGCGCACGCATTGCCTATATGCCGCAGGGGCTCGGCCGCAATCTTTACCCCACGCTCGGCGTCGCAGAGAACCTCGACTTCTTCGGCCGGCTGTTCGGGCAGGGGAGCGCGGAGCGCCATGCCCGCATCGACGAGCTTCTCGCCGCCACCGGCCTCGCCCCGTTCCGCGACCGGCCGGTCGGCAAGCTCTCGGGTGGAATGAAGCAGAAGCTCGGCATCTGCGCGGCGCTGATCCACGATCCCGACCTGCTCATCCTCGACGAGCCAACGACCGGTATCGACCCGCTATCACGCCGCCAGTTCTGGGACCTTATCGCTCGCATGCGTGAGCGTCGCCCGGGCATGAGCGTTCTTGTCGCGACGGCCTACATGGAAGAAGCCGAGCGCTTCGACTGGCTGGCCGCCATGCATGGCGGCCAGGTGATCGCGACCGGCAGTCCGGCTGAAATCCGGGAAAAGGCCGGGGAGGCTACGCTGGAGCGCGCCTTCGTCGCGCTCATGCCGAAAGAGGTGCGCCAGGCCGATACGCCTTTGCTGGTCACGCCGCGCATCCTCCACGACGGTGTTCCCGCGATCCAAGCGGATGGTCTCACCCGCCGCTTCGGTGCCTTTACGGCCGTCGATCATGTCAGCTTCCGTATCGAGAAGGGCGAGATTTTCGGTTTCCTCGGTTCCAACGGCAGCGGCAAGAGCACGACCATGAAGATGCTGACTGGTCTCCTGCCCGCCACCGAGGGCAAGGCCGCGCTTTTCGGCCAACCGCTCAATGCGGGCGACATGGAGACCCGACGGCGCGTCGGCTACATGTCGCAATCCTTCTCGCTCTATGGTGAACTGACCGTGCGGCAGAATCTCGTGCTGCACGCGCAACTGTTCGGCATCACGCACAAAGAGATCGAGCCGCGCATTGAAGAGATGCTGGGCCGTTTCGATCTTGGCAGCGTCGCCGACAGCAAGCCGGAAAGCCTGCCACTCGGCATTCGCCAGCGCCTGCAGCTTGCGGTCGCCGTCATCCACAGACCCGAGGTGCTCATCCTCGACGAGCCGACCTCCGGAGTCGATCCGGTCGCCCGCGACGGCTTCTGGCGCTTTCTCATCGCGCTGTCGCGCGAGGACGGCGTCACCATCTTCCTATCCACACACTTCATGAACGAGGCGGAACGCTGTGACCGCATCTCCTTGATGCACGAGGGTAAGGTGCTGGCGCTCGGCAGTCCGGCCGAGTTGAAAAAGCAACGCGGGAAGGAGATGCTGGAGGACGTCTTCGTCGCAGTGCTCGAAGAGGCGGGGATGGGCAGTGACGCCGGACAGGCGACGTTGTCCGCGCCCGCCAGCCAGGAGAAGGCTTCGAAGCCAAGGGCTGTCGATCCGCGCCGGCTTTGGGCCTATGCATGGCGAGAGACACTGGAAATCCTGCGGGATCCGGCGCGTCTGGTCTTTGCTTTTCTCGGACCGGCACTTTTTCCGGCAGTCAACTTTTCCGGCCTGCTGGTACCCGTCTCGTCGCTTTCGGGCAGCGGGCGCCTGCTCGGCCTTGCCTTCCCGGCCGCTTGGTATCAGCCGATCAGCGTCGGCGTCTTCGCCAAGGGGCTCGGCTTCGCGGATTTGTGGCCTAATCTTGCCGTGCTCGTCCTTTTCGGCCTCGGCTTCATCACTGCTTCGGTCGTCGCACTGCGCAAGCAGGGAGCCTGACATGGCCGCGTCCCTCGTCACAATCTTACGCCTTGGCATCAAGGAACTCCGCAGCCTGTGGTCCGATTCGGTCCTGATGCTGCTGATCGTCTACACCTTCACCTTCGCCATCTACGCCGTCTCGACGGGTGCGAAGTTCGAGGTCGAGAACACGTCCGTCGCGGTCGTCGACGAAGACCATTCCATGCTTTCCACCCGCTTGCACGATGCGCTGCTGAAGCCCTTCTTCAAGGAGCCTGTGCTGATCGATGCCGACGACGTCGACCAGGCGATGGATTCCGGGCGCTTCGTCTTCGTCGTCGAGATTCCGCCCAAATTCGAGCAGGACGTGATTGCCCGGCGGCATCCCGAGATCGGCCTCGACATCGACGCCACCGCCATGTCGCAAGCCGGCAATGGCGCATCCTATATCCAGAACATTCTCCTTCAGGAGGTGCTTGCCGCAATGCCCACTACAGTACAGGCCGAGCCGATCGACCTCGTGATGCGCGCCAAGTTCAATCCCAACCTCAAATCCGAGTGGTTTACCGCCGTCATGCAGGTGATCAACAATATCACCATGCTGTCGGTGATCCTGGCGGGTGCGGCCCTCATCCGCGAGCGGGAACATGGCACGATCGAACATCTTCTTGTCATGCCGGTCAGGCCGATCGAGATCATGCTCGCCAAGATTTGGGCAAATGGACTGGTGATCGTGGTGGCCGCGATCTTGTCCCTGTTGGTCGTCGTCGAGCGTCTTCTGGGCGTCCCGGTGGCGGGTTCGCTGCCGCTCTTCGTGAGCGCCGCCGTGCTCTATCTCTTCTCGACCACCGCGCTCGGCATCCTCATCGCCACGGTCTCGACCTCCATGGCACAGTTCGGCCTGATCGTCATGCCGGTGCTTATCGTCATGAACCTTCTGTCCGGCAGCACGACGCCGATGGAGAGCATGCCGGCCTGGCTTCAGGAGGCGATGATGGTTTCGCCGTCGCCGCATTTCGTCGCCCTGTCGCAGGCGGTCCTTTATCGTGGCGCCGGCCTTGCAATCGTCTGGCCGCAGATGGCAGCACTCGCCATCATAGGCGTCGCGTTTGTCGTGCTCGCCTCGTTGCGCTTCCGCAAGGCTCTGCTCAGCATGCAGTGACAGCCGGCTCCGCATGATCGGGCCGGCGCTGGTCAATCACCCGAAAAGAAAAACCTCGGCGACTGACCCCGGACCACGAACGAGTGAGAGTCATTGCTCAGCGCCATCCGGCACATAGCAAACGCAATGAGTGATCCGTCTTTGGAAAAGACGATCTGTGCTATCGAGCTGGCAGCGTCGCTGCCTTTTTCAGCCGGCGCGGAAACGGAGAAAACCGGACTGCCATTAGACGCATCGCGCAGTTCGACCCTGCCGGATAAAAAAATCGCTTGAAGAAACATTTCACGCAAGTGCCGAACGGTTCGGCGTGGACGTCCGCTTCAAGGTCGCAGAGCGGAGCTCGGCGGACTGGAAGAACTACTATACGCCCTACGCGGATCTGGTGATCGCTACCCAGCCCAATCCGGAGGTTGCCGACCGGATCCTACCCGAAGTGCCAAGGGATTTGCTTATGTCCGCGGGCGTGCCGATGATCCTGCTGCCGCGGGACTGGCGGCCGACGCCCGTTGGAGAAGAGATCGTGATTGCCTGGTCACCAAGCGGGCAAGCCGCGCGTGCGGTGCACGATGCGATGCCCATCCTGACCCAGGCGCGAAAGGTCACGGTATTCGTCTTCGCTCCCCCGGCCGACGCAAAGGATGCGGATGTCGACCTGCTGCGCGACCATTTGCGTATACATGGCGTCAAAGCCGAGACCGATCGCTGGACGGACAGCGGTGATCTATCGGCAATCGAGGCGCTATTTGCTTCGCGCGCAATAGAAGAGGCAGACCTTATCGTTGCCGGCGCCTACAGCCATTCGCGAATCCGTGAGGCCTTGTTCGGCGGGATGACCAAGTCCCTGCTTGAGCAATTCTCCCTGCCGGTGTTCGTCTCGCACTGACTACGAACCCAACTCGGCAAAGGTCGGGCCATCGCAAGCAAGCGGATGACGGGAGCGGTCGGTACGGCCTGTCAGGTCGAGCCACTTCCGAAATCGACCGTGCGCATTAGCACGAACCCCGGTGTTCTACGTTTTGAACGGCAGCTTTGCGCCTTATGGCAGTCTTTCCCACGATCCCGTCCATTCACCAAAAGCGGTCATCGCTCGTGCAGAGGCCACAGGCAGCTTTGCGCCAATTCCGGTCGTTTGCGGTTATGGCGAACAAGGTCGCATGTGTATCCCGCAAGCAGACTTTCGGCCTTCGCGGCATTTGGGAGTTCACTTGACGACGGAAAATTCGAACTGGTCCCAGCGGTAAACGGCCTTGTATTCGTCGTCGCGCCCCGGCGTCCTGAACACATTGCGATAAATTGCTCCACAGCTTGTCAGCTCTACCGGAAAGGCATTGCACAAGAAATTGCCTTGCACCCACGAGGTTCCTGAGCGGGTCCTTTGGCCAATGGTCTCGCTGACGGCGCCGTCGACGGAGGTCGTGCGCTGCATAGGCAGGAACTTGTCAAACGCCAATCTTCCGCGCGTTTCGTGGCCGAACACGAGAGACCTTATTTCCGCGCCTGTGAGCCGGTCCTTCGGATTCATGCCTGCACTTGCCAATGCCGGCAGATCGGGCACACCTGCCTTGGTCAGGCCGGCCAAAAGGCGTTCGATATCGGCCGCATTCTTGAACACCATGTAGTCCTGGGTGATCAACTGGCTCGCCCCGTATTCCATTCTGCGCGCAACAACCTTCCTAAACATTTCCAAGGCGGCTGCGGCCTGGTCGGTGCGCCCAAGATGCCCATAGGCCGAAACAAGGACTTGCAGGGCATAGAAGTTGGCCGGTGGATCGGGCGAAGCAAGGTCCATCTTCCCGATGGAGCGAACCGCGCCCTCGAATTTCCCTTGACCGAACTCGGCCAGTCCGGCCTGGTAGCGCCTGTAGTCCATCCACGAGATCGGGTCGACGCGCGCAGCCGCATCGAGATAGCTCAGCGCTTCCTTCGGCCGGCCGTTGAAATTCAGGGCATTGGCCAGCGAGAGATAATTCCAGGAATCGCTAGGATCGAGCGCCACCGATTTCAGAAGAACGCTGACTGCTTCGTCCGAGTTGTGCTCCCTGACCATCAACTCGGCGACCAGTTGATAATAACCCGGCGAAGGATGTCGGGCGGCGAGCTTCAGGGTTTCGTGGACTTTGTCATAGGCCTCGGCTCGCGTGAGCCCCATCACCACGGCCCGGTCGATGTCCGCGTCCCAATAGGCCCAGGCGAGTTGGGCATGAGCCGCGCCGAAATCGGGGTCGAGTTGCACCGCGTTCTGGAAATGCTTCACAGCCTGCGCAAACTCCTCGGGGGTGTTGACGTGGTTATAGATGTCCATCCCTTTGAGATAGACATCATAGGCCTCGGGATTGTTTGTGCCTCCCGCGCGGGCGGGCGGCGCGACGCTCAACAGGTGGAGCTGGAGCGCGCCGGCAATGCTGCCGACGACCTTGTCCTGCAGCGCGAACACGTCCGCCCACCGGCCGTCGAAGCGCTCCGCCCAGAGATGTCCGGATGTCGAGCTGTCGATCAGTTGCGCATTGATGCGCATGTCGTCGCCGACGCGGCGAATCGAACCCTCCAGCAGATAGCGGACGCCCAATGCTGCAGCAATCTCCGCCGGCTTCGTGTCCTTGTCCTTGTAGGCAAAGGCCGCGTTGCGGGAGACGACGAAAAGGCCGGGCACGCGCGCCAGTTCGGTCGTCAGGTCCTCGGTGAAGCCGTTGGCGAGATATTCCTGTTGCTTGTCGTCGCTGAGACTGTCGAAGGGCAGGACTACAAGCGACGGCCGGGCATCTACCGCCTCGCTGGCCGCGGGCGCAGCAGGCTGCGCAGGCCTCTCCCACGGCTGCCACCATGCCGCCGCAAGGCCGAGGGCCAGGATGAGAACAGCCGCCGCTACCGGAAGGCGCCAGGCGCGCGGCCGGCGGCGAGCTTTGAGGGTCGTGCCCGCTGCCGCTGGATCAAGCACCACGCGATAGGTCTGAACTGGTTCGGCAATGTTCTTGACCCTCTGCTCGCCCATCGGCTCGAAGGCGAAAGCCAGTTTCCTCTCCACCTCCTTGGCCACTTTTCCCGACACGCAGATGCCGCCGGGTTCCGCCAGTTGCTGAAGCCTGGCTGCGATGTTGACCCCGCCACCATACCGGTCCTCGCCCTCGACGATCACCTCGCCGAGGTTGATGCCGATCCGCACGTGAATCTGCTCGGTTTCGGGAAGCGAAGCGTTGCGCTCGCCAAGCCCGCGCTGCAGCGACGCCGCACATTCGACGGCATCGATGACGCTGCCGAACTCGGCCAACATCCCGTCGCCCATCAGCTTGAAGATATGGCCGTGGTGGCGTGCAATTTCGGGTTCAAACAGTTCCTTGCGCCCGGCGCGAAGGCGCTCGAACGTGCCGGCCTCATCGCGCTCCATCAGAGCCGAATAGCCCACGACATCGGCGGCGAGAATCGCGGCAAGCTTGCGGTCCATTGTTGGCCTGGCCCCGCAGGATCATAGTATCAGTTGTTCTGAAAGGAAACCGACCTCACCGGCGCTCAGCAAATCCCTTCTTTCCGCGCTTTCCTCGACGGCTGAGGTTTTGTCAATGTCGTATTCACCACATTCGAGACATTCGAGCTTGCCTGCCGGAATGGCTCGTTTGGGTCAGGCCAAGGCATCAGTTCTTCTCACAGTTGCGTCCGCTATCGTTCTTCCGACGCCAAAAGCCGCCATTCCGCTAACGGCCCAATTTCGGTCATTCAGTGGGAGGAAGTTCCTGGCGACCCGCAAACACAGCATCGATATCTCGAAGCTAGTAGTTAATCTCGTTCGTCCTCCTTAGGTTCGCCAGACCATACGAGAACATACGAAGGATATGGCTTGGCGAACCACCCCGTAACTGCTTGATTTTGTTGAAAAGGCGAGGTCCATCCGGACCCACCATGACCATTGATCTTGCGCCGAAAAAATGCGCTAGTTGAAGCGGTGACGGTACTTTTCGAGACGGCTTGGGCACGCCGTCGGACGCCGTAATGTGCAAAAAATCGTTCGATTGGTCCCGATAGTTGGTGAAACCTCAGAATATTTTTCTGCGGCGATTTCCCTTTAAAATCAAAAGCGTAACTTTTTGGCGGACCATGCGTCGGCTTTCAGTGCCGCAGGCAAGAAAAAACCCAGCTAGATCAACGACCTAGCTGGGCTGGAAACAATCGAGTGGGAATAGGGGGCGGCGTCAGTAGCGGCGTTCGGCAGCCCTATCTCCTCCTCTTTTTAGTGCTCACCAGATGTCTTCAACCGTTCCTGCGCTCCTTTCTGACCGTTTGGCCAATCAGATACGTCGGCGCTTCGGAAGTAAATCCCGCTCAGCTCCGCAGAGGGCCATGGCGTACGGTGGCGTGCAAATAGGCTGGTCATAACAGGCCCGAACAAGGGGCTGTCGTTGCCACGTTCGGGTTTGGCGGCAGAGCTATCCGGATCACAACGGCTGGTGAAGGGCTGCTCCTGCCCAAGCGCTTGGCCACTCCTCAGGCTCGAGACGCATTTGCGATGAATCAAAGCTCGTCTCGTCCACTGTGACTACAAGATGTTGCAGGATGGCAGCTGGCCGTTGGACAATGGAGACGATCCTAGTGAAGCTGATGGCATCTCTATCCTTGGGGACCTATCCAGACGCCAACTCCTTGAAGGTCGCGGCAAACGCGGTTGCCGCCGTCAAGCGAATCGACGCAGCGCTTCATGCCGTCGCCATTAATGTCGACATTCCCGACGTTTCGAACCCGCTCTCAACCTATTTGCTCGATCTCCCCTACAAGATAGCGGAGGTTGAGGCGACAAGCCGCAAGCATGGCAAAGCTCTACTTGAGGCAATTATCCAGGAAGCCGCACGTGGCGGTGTGACCCTCAGCACGCAGGAATTGACAGCACCACCGGCCTTGATGGGTGATGTTGCCGCGAAGCATTCCCGCTATTTCGATATCAGCCTAGTCGGCTCGGCGGCGTCCAACCAGACGGCGCGGATGTTAGCCGAGGCGATCCTGTTCGGCTCGGGCCGACCGACCCTGCTTCTTCCCGACTCCACGGACGTTGGGGTGCTTGGACATGTCGTTATCGCTTGGGACGGCAGCCGAGTGGCCGCAAGGGCTGTTGCCGACGCGCGGGCTTTTCTCGAACGTGCCTCGACGATCACCGTTGTGACCGTGACCGACGAAAAGCCGCTTCCGGGGCAGGGCATCGGCGAACGCCTTGCACTGGGCTTGAGGACGCGTGGTCTGGTGGCCGAGGCTGTATCTATCCAGGCAGGGGACACTTCAATCGCAACAGCGCTTCAGGAGCATGCTCTGAAGGTCGGCGGCAACCTGCTTGTCATGGGCGGATACGGCCACTCCCGCGTCAGGGACTTCGTGCTTGGCGGCGCCACCGAAGGCATTCTCGCGGATCTGCGCCTGCCTGTCCTCCTGTCGCATTAGGTCGTGGCGAGATGAGAGGTGGCACGGATCCTATCCTGCGTTTCCACGGCGCAGCCCACGGCGTCACCGGCTCATGTTATGAGATCGAGACGCTGCATTCGCGCATCCTTGTCGACTGCGGCCTGTTCCAGGGGTCGAAGTCTGAACGGGAATTGAACTACGGGGCGTTCCCGTTTCCACCGGATGCGATTGACGCTGTCATCCTGACGCACGCGCATATCGATCACAGCGGCCTTTTGCCGAAACTGGTCAAACAGGGCTTTTCTGGTCCCATCCATACGACCCGCGCCACCATCGATCTTTGCTCGGTCATGCTGCCGGATTCGGCGCATATCCAGGAAATGGAGGTCGAGCACCTCAACCGTCGCAATGCGCAGCGCGGCCGTGCGCCGGTTGAACCGATCTACACCTTGCAGGATGCGGCCGCATGCATGACCTTGTTTCGCGCCCTGGAATACGGCGAATGGACCACTGTCGCCGATGGCCTTCGCGCCCGCTTCTGGAACGCGGGCCACCTGCTTGGTTCGGCATCGGTGGAGCTCGAGATCGACCGACATGATGGGCCGCTGCGTATCATGTTTTCGGGCGACATCGGCCCAGGCCACAAGCTGCTTCAGACCGATCCCGAGGGCCCCTCCGACGTTGACTATCTGATCTGCGAGTCGACCTATGGCGACCGTGACCGGCCGGACGTCTCGCCCGAACAGCGGCGATCCCAGCTCGGTGAGATCGTGCGTGGCGCCGCCGGGGCCGGCGGCCCCCTCATCATTCCGTCCTTCGCCGTAGAGAGAACGCAAGAACTGCTGGTCGACCTGTATTTGCTCATGAAAGCGGGGGAGGTGCCGTCAGCCCCGGTCTTCGTCGACTCGCCGCTGGCAACACGCGCCAGTGCGATTTTCGAGCGGCATGCCAGTGAAATCGAACAGGGTGACGTGCTGCGTCAGGCCCTCAACTCGAAGGAACTGCGCTTCACCGAGACGGTGGAACAGAGCAAGGCGATCAACCGCCTGAGCGGCTTCTTCGTGGTGATCGCCGCCAGCGGCATGTGCGACGCGGGGCGTATCCGCCATCATCTCAAGGCCAATCTCTGGCGCCGGAACGCCACCGTGATGATGGCCGGATACCAGGCCCAAGGGTCACTTGGCAGGATCCTGCTCGACGGCGCTCGGCGGGTACGCATCCAGGGTGAGGAAGTCGAGGTCAAGGCACGTATCAGCCTGTTCGAGCTCTATTCCGGCCACGCCGACGCTAGCGAACTGGTCGCCTGGCTCAAGGCCCGAACTCCGGTGAAGCAGCAGGTGTTCCTGACGCATGGAGAGGAGGCTGGGCTCGGCGGCCTGCGTGGAAGGCTTGCAGGACTGATAACCGACGACAAGATCATCATCCCGAGGCTGGACGATGCTTTCCAATTGACCTGCGGTCGCACTTTGCCGGTCGAGGTCAACGAGCCCCGCCGTTTGAAGCCGGAAAAGATTGCCCGCCTCGACTGGCACAATGACCTTTCAAAGCTTCTCCTGGACGTCAACGAGGCGGTCAGCGCCGCAGCTGACGAACGGAGTCGCGCAGCGGTGATCAGGCGCATGCGCAGGGCACTCGAGGACAAGGACGCATAGAGACTGCGAAGCGATGAACTGAAAGCGCAAGAGCGCGTTGGTGTCCATTCGCAGCAGATCGACGAACACAAGCCCATATCGCAATCCGGCGACAGGGCGCCAACAGGCGATGGGAGCCAGACATGACAGAGCATACGACAATACCAACTTCCAGTGGCCGGCTGTCCGATCGCGAGCTGCATGACATCGACGCCTATTGGCGCGCTGCCAACTATCTGACGATCGGCCAGATCTACCTGCTCGACAATCCGTTGCTGCGCGAACCGTTGCGGCTGGAGCACGTCAAACCGCGCCTGCTCGGCCATTGGGGAACGTCGCCGGGGCTGAGCTTCATCTATGCGCATCTCAATCGCGCGATCCGGCTCAGGGACGCAAATGTGATCTATGTTTGCGGCCCCGGCCATGGCGGTCCGGCAATGGTGGCCAATACCTATCTCGAGGGCACCTACAGCGAGTTCAATCCGGATATATCGATGGATGAGCAAGGAATGCGCAAGCTGTTCCGGCAGTTCTCATTCCCCGGCGGCATCCCGAGCCATGCCGCGCCCGATGTGCCCGGCTCCATCCATGAAGGCGGCGAGTTGGGTTACTCGCTTTCGCACGCCTATGGCGCCGCCTTCGACAATCCGGATCTTGTGGTCGCCTGTGTCGTCGGTGACGGCGAGGCGGAAACGGGGCCACTGGCTGCCGCGTGGCACTCCAACAAATTCCTCAACCCGGCGCGCGACGGGGCGGTGCTGCCGATCCTGCATCTGAACGGCTACAAGATCGCCAATCCAACCATTCTGGCCCGCATTCCCGAAGACGAATTGCGCGCGCTGTTTGCCGGCTACGGCTATGAGCCGCTGTTCGTGGAAGGCCACGAGCCAGCTCTGATGCATGAGCGGATGGCGAGCGTGCTCGACGATGCGCTTGATCGGATCCATTCTATCCAGCATGCCGCACGCAACGGATCTGCGGCGACCGTGTCGCGACCGACATGGCCGATGATCGTGCTGCGCAGCCCCAAGGGTTGGACCGGTCCGAAAGAGGTGGACGGGCTGAAGACCGAGGGCTTCTGGCGCTCGCATCAAGTCCCCTTGTCGGGCCTTGCGGAGAACCCCGAGCATCTCAAGCTGCTCGAGGAGTGGCTGAGAAGCTACCGGCCCGAAGAGCTGTTCGACGCCACCGGCGCTCCGGTCGCTTCGATCCGCGCCACGGCACCCCAGGCAACGAAACGGATGAGCGCCAACCCGCATGCCAATGGCGGCCTGCTGCGCAGATCTCTCGACCTTCCGGGGTTGCATGAACACGCCATTGCGGTCGAGCACCCCGGCGCCATCAAGACCGAGTCGACGCGGGTCATGGGCAGCTTCCTGCGTGATGTCATGCAGTTGAACGAGGCCGCGAAGAACTTCCGCATCGTCGGCCCTGACGAGACTGCCTCGAACCGCCTTCAGGACGTGTTCGAAGTGACGGAGCGTGGCTGGATGGAAAAGATCCTGCCCGAAGACGTTCATCTCGGGCGCGAGGGCAGGGTTCTCGAAATCCTTTCCGAGCACACCTGCCAGGGCTGGCTGGAAGGCTACTTGCTCACCGGGCGCCACGGCCTGTTTTCCTGCTACGAAGCGTTCATCCACATCGTCGATTCCATGTTCAATCAGCATGCGAAATGGTTGGATGCCTGCCGCGACATCCCATGGCGGCGGCCGATCGCATCGCTGAATTATCTGTTGTCGAGTCATGTCTGGCATCAGGAACACAACGGCTTCAGCCATCAGGACCCCGGCTTCATCGATGTCGCTCTCAACAAGAAGGCCGATATTGTCCGCGTCTACCTGCCACCGGACGCCAACACATTGCTCTGCGTAACCGATCATGTGCTGCAGACCTGGAACCGCATCAACATCATCGTCGCCGGCAAGCCACCATCGTGGCAGTGGCTGTCGATGGACAAGGCAATCGTTCACTGCCGGGCAGGGATCGGCATCTGGGACTGGGCGTCGACGGACGATGGGGCTGAGCCCGACGTCGTGATGGCCTGCGCCGGCGACGTCCCGACCCTCGAAACGCTGGCCGCCGTGCAAATCCTCAGGCAGCAAGTTCCTGATCTCCGGATCAGGTTGGTCAACGTCGTTGACCTGATGACTCTTCAGCCGAAGGAATACCATCCGCACGGGCTGTCGGATCGCGAGTTCGATGCGCTGTTCACCACCGACAAGCCGGTCATCTTTGCCTATCACGGCTATCCCTGGACGATCCATCGCCTGACCTATCGGCGCACCAACCATGACAACATCCATGTGCGCGGCTACAACGAGGAGGGCACGACCACGACGCCCTTCGACATGACTGTGCTGAACGGCCTCGACCGCTTTCATATCGTCCAAAGCGTCCTCGACTGGGTTCCGCGCCTCAAGAGCGTCCGGTTCGCGTTAAAGCAGGCAATGGACAGCAAGCTGCTAGAACATCGGGCCTATATTCGCGCCCATGGGCAGGATATGCCGGAGATCCTTGACTGGAAGTGGGGCCAGGATGATGCGGTGCCCAAGCGTCCAGATTGAGCGGATGCCCGCCGGCAAACGCCTGGGGACGGCAACATATCGGATGGCTTCATGACCGGTGCGATCCTTGTCCTGAACGGCGGTTCTTCGAGCCTGAAGTTCGCCGCCTTCGAGGGACGTGAGCAACTACCGCTGCTGCTGCGCGGCAGTGTCTCATCTCTCGGCCATCGACCGCGGCTGCGCGTCGAGGCTGCAGCTGGCAGGTCAGAGATCGACAGGAATCTAGGCGACGCACCGATCGATATGAACAAGGCGTTCGCTGCGGCGGCCTCCGTGCTCGCCGATAGGGGATTCCTGCGTCGCATCGACAGGGTCGGCCACAGGATCGTTCACGGCGGGCGTGACTACACCGAAGCGACACTGCTCGACGAACACACGCTCGAAGCGCTGCGCCTGCTCGAGCCGATGGCGCCCATCCACCAACGGATCAATCTCGAGATTGTCGCGCTGGCCACTGAGCTCCTGCCGCAGGCCGTCCAGATCGGTTGCTTCGACACGGCGTTTCATTCGACCCGGCCGGAGCTTGCCAAACTCTATGGGCTGCCGCGCGCGATGACTGAGGCGGGCATCGTTTCCTACGGCTTTCATGGGCTGTCCTACAGCCATATCGCTGCGAAGCTGCGTGATCGCTACGGCGCGCTCGCCGGCGGCCGCACGATCGTCGCCCATCTCGGCAGCGGCGCCAGCCTGTGCGCGATGGACGCCGGACGAAGCATCGCCACGACGATGGGGTTTTCCACCCTGGACGGCCTGGTGATGAGCACGCGTTGCGGCGCGCTCGACCCGGGGGTCATCCTTCACTTGCTGCAGGAGCGGCGGCTGTCTGCGGATGAACTGGTCACGCTACTCTACGAGCAATCGGGTCTGCTCGGTGTGTCTCAAATATCGGGTGACATGCGAACACTGATGGCCTCAGACGATCCTGCCGCCGCCGAGGCTGTCGACCTCTTCGTCTACCGCATCGGACGTGAGATAGGATCGCTGGCCGCTGCCATGGGGGGGCTGGACACACTGGTGTTCACCGCCGGCATTGGCGAAAATGCGCCGTTGGTCCGGGAGAGGATTTGCGTTGCCGCTGCCTGGCTTGGAGTCCGTCTCGACGAGGAGCGAAACCGAGAAGGTCAGAAGATGGTCAGCGCTGCGACTTCCCGCGTCGATGTCCTTGTCATTCCAGCGGATGAAGAAAGCGCTGTGGCCGCGGAGATGCTCGTCTTTCGATCTGCCCGGGAGCCGCTGCGATAGTTACAGCAGCTCGCCGTTTTCGTGGAAACGCCGAGCGGCTCTAACGCTTAGTTTCAACGCTATTCCGGATGGAAAACCGTTTTTACACTTTTCCTGGAATTGCTCTAGGCGGCCGATCGCGCTCCCAGCTTCCGCCGAACCAGCACAAGTGTTGCATCGTCGGGATCGGTAGTGACGGTAAAACCCATGTCGCGCTCGACCTCGATCGCAGCACGGTTTTCACGGCTCTCGATCGACTCGATCGCTTTGAGGCCGAGTTCTTCGGCATATTTCGCAACATAGGCGAGCAGCTCCCAGCCAACGCCCAGATGCTTGCGATCCTGGCGAATGCATATCGCAACCTCGCCGTTTCGATCGGCTCGATCGCTTGCCAGCGTCGCAACCGCGATGAGCATCCCGTCGGTCGAGAATGCTAGAAAATTATGGACATGGGCGTCATCTGAACGCGTCATGGCCACCAGCCGTTCATGAGAGACTTCCTTCACAACGCCGAGAAAGCGGAAGCGCAGGTCTTCCGGAGTCACATGGGTGAAGAATTCGGCCAGCGTTGGCTCATCTTCAGGGCGCGCGCGGCGCACTTCGAAGCGAAAGCCGGTATGGGTGGTAAGTGCGTTGTCCATCGTCGTGTGCTCCTTGAGCTGAGGCCGGTTCTGCGACGTCATGGTCGTCTCGGTTTCCCATGTAGGCGCCGTCATTCGCCCATCGCCTGCAATACGTCCTGCTTGACGATTTCGATGCTCCGCAGGTTGAGCAGGCGGATGACACCCTTATCCTTCAGCCGGGTGAAGACCCGCGACACGGTCTCGATGGTGAGGCCGAGATAGTCACCGATGTCCATACGCGACATTGGCAACTCAACCTGCCGCAATCCGCCCTGCCGCTCAGCTACGTCGACAAGGAAGGCAGCGACGCGTTCGATCGCGTTCTGGCGACCGAGGACAAGGAGGTGTTCCTGCGCGCGGGTCAGGCCCTTGAGCGCCAATGGCAGCAACTCACGGGACATGTCAGCTCCGGCAGCAAGGCGGAAGGTGCGGACCCCGGTGGCGTTGATCGCTTCGGCGAAGAAATGGTGCGTCGTGCCGGCTTCGAAGCCGAAGGTCTCTCCGGCGAGGTGGAAGGCGCTGATCTGCCTGCGACCGTCTGCGAGCAGGCGATAGATGCGCACGGCACCGAATTCGACCTGGTACAGGGCGCCGGCCTTCTCGCCTTGAGCATAAATCTCCGAACCGGCGGGAAAGAAGCTGATGGGCTGTTGCGTTTCCGAGCCAAAGGCCGCTGGCAGGCTTGGCTGAGCAGAATGCGACGGCAATGAAATTCTGGAGGCGGTGTAGGCGTGCATGGCTGTTTTCCCGGTTGTTCCGTGACACAGCAATCGCGCGAATCCGTGGGTCGCGAAATTCGGTTTTGTCCCTACGGGAAACTACCTAGTCGCGCGGATTGTTGATCCACATCAAATGGCGAGGCGCGCCGGTCGCTTAAGTCCTCCTTCGTTTTGGGCGGTAGCAATAGGGAGTCGTTTCGAAATCTTGCATCGGAACGGCTGGGTGGGCAGCGATGTATCTTCCGCAATTCCTGGTCGGAATGTTTGTCACCTCGACCATCGTCGCGGTATGGACCTACACGGTAACGGGCTCGGTCTGGACAGCATTGGGCTGGGCGACTATCGACTTGGTCGTTCTGCAGGTTGGATACGTCGTCTTTGTCATACGCCTGGTTTCCAAAAGCGCGACGGCAGACGCTGAAGCAGACTCGGCGTCACTCAGCCATGTTGCGCCACCCCAAAGAGACGGCACGTTGCTTTAGCCGTCCCAAATGATCGCGACGCAGCCGTATCAAATCACTCGCGGCACGCACCTTGCCATTCTTTGCCAAACTCTGGGACAAGGTTGAATGCGCATTGCAATCCTGTCTGACATCCATGCCAATCGCGAGGCATTTGACGCGGTCATGGAAGCTGTTCACGAACGCGGCAGTCCAGACGAGTTGGTATTGCTGGGAGATCTGGTCGGCTACGGTCCCGATCCCATCTATGTGATCGAGAAGGCCGCCCATCTGATGGCTGACGGCGCGCTTTGCATCATGGGCAACCACGACGAGGCAGTGGCGCTGAATCTAGCCAATATGACTGAGAACGCGCGTTTCGCCGTCCAGTGGACTCGCGAACGCATCGCTCCGGCTCATCTTGAATTCCTGACGCGATTGCCGCTTTCGCTGCAATCCGAAGACCGCCTTTATGTGCACGCAAGTGCGGAGCGACCGGGGAAGTGGCCCTATATACGCGACCTGGATGCAGTGGAACGCTGCCTCTCGGCAAGCGACGCCCGCTTCGTTTTCTGCGGCCACACCCACATTCCCGCCATCTACTACGCGCTGCCCGGTCGCCGACCGATGCATTTTCAGCCGCATGACAATGTGGCTGCACCCCTGTTGGAGATAAGGCGGCACCTGGTGATCGCCGGCGCGATCGGCCAACCGCGCGACGGCAACCCGGCGGCGTGCTTTGTTCTTGTCGACACGCAGCGGCAAGAGGTCACGATGGTTCGTGTTCCCTATGATCACGAAGAAACAGCCCGCAAGATCCACGCCGCCGGCCTGCCTGGATGGCTTGGCATGCGGCTGAAGATTGGCCGCTAGGCTTCAAGGAGACCTATTTGATGCGACGGTTTGAGGCAGGCGCGGTCATCGATGGTTTCGAGCTGGTCGAAAAGCTTCCCTCCGGCGGCATGGCTTCGCTTTGGCGGGCGACCAACCCGCGATACGATTTTTCGCTTGTTTTGAAGATCCCCTTTCTCGACCCGGGCGCGGATGTTTCCGTCATCCTTGGATTCGAGGTGGAGGAGCTGATCCTGAAACGCCTGTCGGGACCACATGTGCCGCGTTTCGCTGCATCCGGCAGCCTGGCGCAGGTTCCCTACATAGCCATGGAGTTCGTGGTCGGAAAGGGCCTTGCAGATATCGTCGGTAGCGCGCCTCTGCCTGGGGACGAGGTGGCAAGGATCGGCATCGAGATAGCGACGGCACTCGCTGCCTTGCACCGGCAGAAAGTCGTTCATCTCGATCTCAAGCCAGAGAATGTCATTCTCGCCAAGCGCGGTGCGGTGCTCCTCGACTTCGGGCTCGCCCGACATGCAGAGCTTCCCGATCTTCTCGGCGCGGAAAGCTCAGTGCCAATGGGCACCGCCGCCTATATCTCACCCGAACAGGTGCTCGGGGAGCGATCCGATCCAGCAAGTGACCTGTTCGCGCTGGGTTGCATCCTCTATCAACTGGCCACGGGTGAGGAGCCGTTCGGGCGGCCGGCGACTTTGGCGGGAATGAAGCGCAGGCTCTATCATGCGCCTAGATTGCCGCGGAGTATCAACGACGCCATTCCGCGGTGGCTGGAAGCCATCATTCTGAAATGCATGGAAGTGGACAGGTCTCAACGATACGTCGAGGCGGCACACATCCTGTCCGATCTGAGGAGCCCTGACCAGGTGGTCGTTGCCAAACGCAAGCCCCGGAACGGGGGTGTGTGGGGTGCGATCACCAGCCTGTTTCGCAAGACGGATGACAGGTCGCTCGTTGGCAGGCCGAGTTCGACAAGGACACAGGCCGGACCGTCGATTGTTCTTGCCGCTGTCGACCTGGCCAATGGCGGCGATGCGCTGGCGGGCGAGGTTCGCAACGAAACCGCCCGCGTGCTGGCCTCGCGAGAGGATTCGTGGCTGGCCTGCGTGACGGTCCTGAAGACCGAAATCATCGGCGAGACGCCGGCGACCGACGAGACAGGGCGCTCGGTCTATTTGAAGCGGCTCGTAGCTCTCAAGGATTGGGCCCATCCACTGCATATGCCGGAGGATCGCATCAGCTATCATGTGCTTGAAGCTGTCAGCCCTGCCGATGCGATCCTCACCTACGCCGAGCACAATGACGTCGGGCATATCGTGGTTGGAGCGCGGGCGTCCTCGGCAATCCGCCGTCACCTCGGCAGCGTCTCGACCAAGGTCGTGGCACAGGCCCTTTGCTCGGTTTCTGTGGTCCGTTCGAAGGCAGTCGAGGAACAAGGACGGCGGCAGCTTTGATGCGCTTCGAACGGTATCAAAATCGCTGCGCTAAAGCGCTCGCTCGCCGAGATTGCGCATCTGGCTGACCCATTTCGCACGGGTCGCATCGCTGGCGCCAGCGACCATGCCGAACAAAGTCTCGCGTACCGGAGTGATCCCGACAAAATGCAGAATGCTTCGCTTCATGCCGGCGATGCCGTGTCCGAGGAACCATAACCGGTAGACTACGGAAGGCATGCCCATCGTCACCACGACGCGCGCAGAGCGGCCGCGAAGCAGCGTCTTGGTGAAGCCGCCGCCGGTGTCGGGGTAGGCGAAGGCCGTCCCTGGCCGCATCACCTGTTCCAGAAATGCCTTGAGCAGAGCCGGCATGGTTCCGAGCCACAGCGGGAAGACAAAGACGATGTGCTCCGCCCAGACGATCGCTTCGGCTGCATCCTTCAGTTCGACGGGCAGCGCGCCATGTTCGAACTCCTGCATCGTCCGCAGCATCGGAAATTCAAGCACTGCCAGATCGACCCGGCGGACGGCGTGCCCCGCCTTTTCCGCGCCCTCACCATAGGCCTTGGCAAGGCCGCGGCAGAGCCGGTCCGGGGATGGGTCGGGATGGCCGACCACAATCAGGATGCGTCGTGACATGGTCTACTCCGGGCGAGCGTGGCGCTGCCGCGTCAGGGCCGCTCGACCCTTGCCACCTGGTAGGTGTGCATGGCGCCGTTGCGCTCGATCGACACGTACTCACCGGTCACGAACCGTTCGTCGCCGAGATGAAAGCCGATTTCGTCATCGCGGTCGCCTTCGGCGTAGTCGAAATACCACTGTCCGCCGGGCTTGCGCCTCAGCCGGCCGATCAGGTCTTCCTCGCCGGTACGAAAGCGGCGAACACGGCAAGAGGCCCTGTGCGATTTCCACTCTTCCGCATCGATCTTTCCTTCGCCGGTCAATGGAGCCAGCACGTCATAGCCTTCTTCACGGTCGCCTTCCGGGTGGCTCTTTTCACGCGCAAGCAGCAGCCGGACATGGCGGAATTTCGGGGTGAGGTCCTTCAAAGTGGTCATGGCGAACTCCTTTCACGGAGTTTCATAGAGCGGTGGCGGGACCTGGCCCTTGATCCGCATCAAGAAGGCTTGAGAACACCACTTCTATCCAGGACCAAGCAACAGGAGGGCGCAGATGCCCATGGTCGCGGCGATCAGGGTTGCGACAGCCAGTGGCAGCCAGAACCTGACCGGACCGGCAAATACAGCAAGCGACAGGCGACCGATGGCGTTTGCTGCCAGCGCCGCGAGCACGGCCTGGCCCACGGTCTCGACGGACACGGAATGCTTGACCAGGCGCAGTGCGCCTAGCACGGAGACATCGACATCGAATGAGCCGGCGAGCGCCGAAGTCGCCAGCAGACCGCGCCCACCGAATTGAGCGGCCAGCCCGGCACTTGCGGTCGCGACGATCGCAAAGAGCAAGGCGAAGAGCAGCAACGGGCCCAGTTCGAATGGATTGCGCGTGATCGCGCTGCCTTCACCGTTCCCGCTGTCACGAGTCAGCAGCAATGCGCCGCAGACGGCGAAGGCAAGCGCTGCGGCAATCGCCGGAATGGCGACCGATGCGAGCACGCTTGGCTCGACGATCAGAACCACGGCGCAGACGCGGAGCACCGAAACCATTGCAGCCAAGGATGCCGCCCCGGCGAGCGGCAGCGGATTGCTTGCCGACGCGGCATTGCGGGCAAGCGCCAAGGTCACCGCTGTGGAAGAGACGATTGCACCGGTGATCGAACTGACCAGCAGACCACGCGTATTGCCCAGAATGCGAACAGCCACGTAGCCGGCGAACGAAATCGAGGCCATCAGCACCGTCAGGAACCAGACCTCCCACGGATTGAAACCGCCCCAGGGGTCCATCGTCCGGTTTGGCAGCAGGGGCAGAACGATCGCCGTCATCACGGCCAGGATCAGCGCTGACCGCAGTTCGATCCAGGTCAGTCGCTTCAAAAGACCGTGCAGGACCTCGCGACTGGCCAGGATTGCCGCCAATGCCGCTCCACCGGCAGCAGCAGCCCGGTAGTCGCCGGCGACGGAAAGCGCACCAAGGGCGAAAACGCCAAGGCCAGCGATCACGCCCGTGACACTGAAATCCTCGTCATGGGCGGCCTCGCGCGCCTTGTACCAGGCGAAGATCGCCGCAAAGGCGATGAAGCCGCCGACCAGCACGGATACCGCGCCGAGCGCGTTGGCGAGTGCGGCGAGCACGCCGCCGAGCAAGCCGGATATGCCGAATGTCCGGATGCCGGCCGTGCGACTGCGATCCGGCGCGTCCCGCTCTTGCCAGCCGCGCTCCAAGCCGACGAGCAGGCCTATTGCGAGGGCCAGTCCCAGCCGAGCGATGAGCGGATCCATTGGCGGCGGCTCTCAGGCGGCGACCGCTGGCAGGTGGTCGCGAATCCACCTGACGATCTGGCCTGCCGTCATTGCGCCGGATGTGCGCGCAATCTCGCGCCCGCCATGAAAGAGGATCATGGTCGGGATGCTGCGAATGCCGAGTCTGGCCGCAACAGCCTGCTCATTGTCGGAATTGAGTTTGATCAGGCGAACATGCGGCTCCAGTTCAATTGCTGCCGCTTCATAGGCCGGAGCCATCATCTTGCAGGGGCCGCACCAGGGTGCCCAGACGTCGACGACAACGGGAAGACTGCTGCGCGCGATCTGACAATCAAACACCCGGGTGTCGACGTCTCCTGGATGCCCCGAAAACAGCCTGGTTCCGCACTTTCCACATTTCGCCTCCGTGGCATTGCGACCCGGCGGCAGGCGGTTGACGCCACCGCATTTGCTGCAAACCACCAGATGCTGCTCTGCCATGGCCTATCACCCATTTTGCTCTCGACCACTATGCGCGCCACAGATGGCCATCGCCAAGGGTCCGCAAAGCGTTCAGGATAACCGCCACGTCAATCCCTTCCTGAAGCAGCGCTCCGGCAACCGGGGTGATCTGCCCCATGGCCGCTGCAATCATTGCCAGTCCCGACAGCGCCAGCCCGGCAATGATGCTTTGCAAGGCGATCGACCGCGTTCGCCGTGCAATCCGGACAGCATCGGCGATGGGCCGCAGCCTGTCGGTCAGCACGATGACATCCGCCGCCTCGGAGGAGGCGGTCGCACCACGTGCGCCCATGGCGACACCGACCGTTGCCGCCGCCAGGGCAGGGGCATCGTTGATGCCGTCGCCGATCATCATCGTCGGCGCCAGGGCTTTCTCGGCTTCGACCGTCGCGACTTTTTCAGTAGGGGCCGCATCGGCGACGATGGCGTCAAGGTCGAGCAAGGTGGAGATGCGCTTGGCTGCCACTCTGTCGTCGCCCGTGAGCATGACCATGCGTGCAATGCCGGCTGAGCGCAGCTTGCCGAGTGTGTCGCGCGCATCGACACGCACGGCGTCCCCGAACGTAAAAATACCTGCAAGCTCTCCCGCGAGTGCGATAAAAACCCTGAGCACCGGCTCGTCCCGGTATCTTTCTTCGCCGCCTTTCGCCCAGCCGGGCAGCGACTTGTCGGCGAGCACGAGAGCGCGCGATCCCGCCGCGATCACCATGTTGTCGACCCGGCCCTTCAGGCCAGCGCCGCGATGCTCGCAGACATCACGCGGATGCGAAAGCATCAGCTGTCTGCCGCGCGCCGCCCGGATGATCGAGTCGGCGAGCACATGGTGCGAGGCCTGTTCCAGGGAAGCCAAGAGCCGCAGCAAATGGTTTGCGTCACGGCCGGGTGCGGCTTCGATTTCGATGAGCTCGGCGCCGCCGATGGTCAAGGTCCCCGTCTTGTCGAAGATCGCGGTTCGGACTTGCGCAAGGGCCTCCAGAGCCGTGCTGCCTTTCATCAGGATGCCGGCGCGCGCGGCGCGGGACACACCGCCGATGAAGGCAACCGGTGCCGCGAGGATGAGCGGGCAAGGTGTAGCGACCACCAGCACGGCCAGCGCCCGGATTGGATCGCCGGAAGTGTACCAGGCGGCACCGGAAACCAGCAAAGTTGCTGGCAGCAAGAACAGGGCGAAGCGGTCGGCCATGCGGATGAACGGGGATTTCGCGGTCTGCGCTGCGGCGACCATGCGTACGATCGCGGCATAGGTGCTCTGCCCCGCCAAGGCAGAAGCCCGCATGCTGAAGGGCTCGCCCGCATTGATCGTGCCGCTGCGCAGCATGTCGCCCGCTGTCCGACGTTCCGGCAGGGGTTCTCCACTCACTGCCGATTCGTCGAGAGAGGCCGAAGGATCGAGCAGGGTGCCGTCGACAGGAAGCAGTTCGCCGGCACGCACCAACAGCTCATCGCCGACGGCTACGTCCTCGACGGAGATGGTCTCTGTCCCCCGGGTTGACGTCCGATGGGCGACACGCGGCGACCGGTCGGTCAATGCCTTCAGGTTCCGTTCCGCGCGGCCGCGGGCGAAATCCTCTAGCACAGTACCGCCGGCATACATGATCGCGACCACCACTGCTGCAAGGGGTTGTCCGAGCAAGAGTGCAGCGGACATCGAGACCAGTGCAATTGCATCGACGCCGAAGCGGCCAATCCAGAAATCGCGCAGAATGGAGAGGGCGAGAGCAGCCACCACCGGCAAGGTTGCCAGCGTCCAGATCGTGTCGGCCTCAAGGGGGCCGAGCCCGGTTCGCCACACTCCGATCCCAAAGGCGAGACCCAGGATGGCAGTGACCAGCAATGCGCGTCGCAGGGTGGACTCGTTCATGCGATGCCTTCCGATCTGATCGATGCTCGCCAAATTCCGCCAGCGCCGACCGGCGCGTCGAACTCGGGCAACAGCTAATCGCGAGAACCGCAGAACGCTTTGATCCAACGCAACGAACGGGCAGGATCGACGGGCGATCATCGCCGCCAACAGGAGGCACGACGGCTCCTTTGGCCAGGTGGTCTCCGACAACATCGGCCCGCACGCAAGGTGTTTGATTCAGCGCAATGAACGCGCCTGCCTCTCCCGCCTACACTTCAGCAACGATTGAAGATTCACTCGAAATGAGGAGTTGTTGCCGTGGCTTTCAGGACACTGCTTACGGTTACCGGGCCGGACCAGGGCGAGGGCGATCTGAAGCTGGCCGCCTCGCTATGCGAACAGATCGGTGCCCATCTCTCCGTGCTCGTTCTCGAGTTGGCCGCGCCGCCCTCAGGCGGCGAATATGCTGCCGTTGTCTCACCAGCCTGGCTGGAGGAGCGACAGGCCGAGCTGAAAAGGCTCGAGAAACGAATTTCTGACGTCACCGGCTTTCTTTCCCAGAGCGCCGTGTCCGCCGATCTGAGCGACGATTATCCCGACATGGGATGGGCGGACGACGTTATCGGAAGGCGTGCCCGCTACGCCGATCTGACCATTCTGGGACCGGATTTGCTGGCAAGCCATACGCTGAAGGACAAAGTCATCGAAGGCACGCTGTTCTCATCGGGAAAGCCCATTCTGCTCGTTCCCCAGGGCTCGCGGCCGACGCTGAAGCCGAAACGCATCCTCGTTGCATGGGACGGCCACCTTGAGTCATCGCGGGCCGTACGCGAGTCGCTCGATATGCTGAAAGGCGCCGAAGATGTGCGCCTTGTCATCGTCGATCCCATTGAAAATGAATTCCATCATGGCGAGGAGCCAGGTGCGGATGCCGCGGCCTATCTCGCCCGGCACGGTGTGAGGGTTACGGTCGAGCGGCTGCCGAGTTCGAACCATTCGGTCGCGGACGTGCTCCGTCAGCATGCCGGCGACGTTGCGGCCGAACTTTTGGTCATGGGCGCCTATGGTCATTCCCGGTTGCGCGAGCGGATCTTCGGTGGGGTGACCAAGTCGATGCTTGAGGGCTCGTCGCTGCCGGTCTTGATGGCGCGATAACAATTCAAGGAAAGGAGAAAAGGGCCGGTGCAGATTTCGCCGGCCTTTTCCATTTCTCGCGAGATCCGATGGGACGACTACTCGCTCGCTTCCCGTCCGGACATCTGCTCGATCAGGATCCGAAAGAAAACGTGCGGTTCATTGTCGGCTGTGAAAGGAACGATGGGCTTGAGCGCGCCAGGTTCCCACCAGTCGGCGTGTTTGCTCAGCACTGACCAGGCATGATCCCGCTGCAGCTTGTGGCCGACCCGGTCAGGCAGTTCTTCGTATCGCCCGTCGACAACGACGCTTCTCCATTCTCTGCCCTGGCCATGTTCGTCAACCTGGACGGACACCAGCGGATTGGCTCGCATCCACTCGACCTTTTTGCCCGGCATGGAAAACGCGTAAAGGTGAGCGTCCGAATGGGTGTAGTAGAAGGGCACGACATAAGGTTGCCGGTCCTTCGCGCACGCCAGGTGACCAACGCGATTGGCTATCAGGATTTTCGTGCATTCCAAGGCTGAAAGCGTGCGGATCAGCATGACATCATCTCCTATTGCTCTCGGTTGGTCCGTGGCATTGATTTCGTGGCGGCATTCAGGCCGGGGCCGGCTGCGTGTTGCGCATCGCGGACCTGCCGGCCCAATCGCGACAGGACGGCCTCGCCCATCGCAGCGACGACCTCGCTGTCCGTAAGCTGAGGAAACCACAAATAGTGGTAGCTCAGAGCACGGAAATGTCCTGGCTGACTAAGGCAAACCACGCGATCCGCTTCCCGCGCCAGTTCAACGACCGTCTCTTGCGGTGAAACGGGAATTGCCACGACGATTTCCCTCGGTGACCGGCGCTTGAGGGCGCGGATCGCGATTTTCATGGTCGTACCGGTTGCGGCCCCGTCATCGACGATGATCGCGGTTTTTCCCGCAATCGAGATCGGTTTGGTCTTCGCGCGATAGGCAGCGCGCTGGCGTTCGAGTTCTGGTCGCTCATTTGCAATCAAGACACGTAGCTGGCCTTCGTCGAGCGCGTAGGTCTCGACAATCTCACGGTTCAAGACGACCTCGCCAGGGTCGCCATCGACGATCGCGGCAACAGCCAACTCGGGATTGCCCGGAGCGCCGACCTTGCGGACGATAAGAAGATCAAGAGGTGCGCCGAGGGCCTTGGCCACCTCCACTGCGACAGGCACCCCGCCACGCGGCAATGCCAGCACGATGGGCTGATGCAGTTGCAACCTGCTCAGTTCCACGCCAAGCTTCACGCCAGCGTCTTTCCGGTCGCGGAACATCGGTCAATCCACCGGCCACAGTTTTCGCAGCGACTTCTTCATCGAGTTTCTGACCTGGACGACCTCGCCATTCGAAATGTGACGGTCGAGAAGCTTGAACACGGCGTTGACCGCGACATCGAAATCGACGTCGTCATCATAGCCGAAGCAACTTCTGACACTGAGAACGAAATCGCGTTTCTTGCGGTCGCTACTAGGCCCCGACGGGTTCCAGCCTTCGAAGTACATGCCGCGAACCAGAACAGGCAATTGCGCTGAAAGATCGGCCATTTCCGATTCCGGCAGCCAGTCTCGGATCGTGTGCAAAACGCACCTCAGAAGTCGGCACGCGCTCGGTTCGCTCCAGCAGAGGTCCGCAGCGAGTTCCCTGACCCATTGCTGCGCCTGTTGAGCAGCGTGCGTAAAGTCAGCAAAGGACGTGTGTGAACTATGACCCATGGCGATGCTCCTCGAAGATTTGAGTTCCATTCCTAAGGCGTCGAAAAGCTTCGAGCCTTGAGCCGGATCAAATTGCTCAGGCAAAAGGGGCTGAAGACTGTTTGAGCTGAGCAGGCGGCGGCTTCAGCCGCCCGACTTCGGCACCAACAGCGGAACAATCCGGTCGCTCTTGGCGACAGCGGGCCGTCCGGCGGAGCCGTAGGGAATGCCGAGCGCATCCCAGGTCTCGACCAGCGCATCCTGCAGTCCTGCAATC
>NZ_JBWLUY010000028.1:0-43115 GCF_057784295.1 Mesorhizobium sp. CNPSo 4688 | reverse complement strand
GCGGCGTCTTTGTGGTGGACGGCACGCGCGAGCTGGTTAGGCGATTGGCGCAACCAGGGCAGCCAGTCCAGCTGGACCTCGACGGGCTCCGTGCCGATCGGCAGGCACTGCAAAACCGACTGAGGGGCTGAAGCTTCGCCATGGCGGGATAGCTTAGATTTAGATTGGAGCACCTCACGCCTACGGCTTGGGGTTCGGGTCCGATAGGTGGGCGGCGCACGGCCTGCGAAGGAGCATTCCCACCCGACCTGAAAAAGCAGCTGACTCATTTCTTGTGACTGCCTTTGGCCAGAAAATTCCGACGCAGGGGACCATCAAAAATTACACTTTGATTCAAGGGGAAAATTGCAAAAAATATCTTTGAGGTTATGCGAACTATTGGACCAGTCGGGCGGGCTCGCCAGCGGCTGAGAGTGGCACCTGCTCGCGCGATATGGATCGAGTGACGGAACTTTTTGCGGGAGTCGGATATGTCGTCGCCTGGTGTCGCAGCCATTACGTCGTTCACCGCTAGTGGAGCTGACCTCGATCTTTCCCGCCCCATGAAGAGCCACGGAAAATCGACGCTTCCTCCTCGATACCAACATGATCAGCAATGTCGTAAAATAGCAGCCGTCGGAATCGCACCTGGCATGAATGTCGAGACAGCGTCGTGCGCCTCGTCGACGACGATGAAGGCCTCATGCCGATCGCCAAGCGCGATCAGGCTCTCCATCGGCGCGCGCGATCGCCATCCATGCCGTAAGAACTTTCGACTGCGATCCAGATGCGCCCGGTGCCGCCTTCGGCTCGCCAGCGCGTGATCGCATCCTCGAAAGGATCGACGCCGTGATGCTCGGAGAACTTGAGACCGGCGCGTGCCCCTCAAGTATGCTGGTATGGGCCAGCTCGTCGAGGATCAAAATGTCCCCTCCTGCGACAGGGCGGCCAGCAGAGCGAAGTTGGCGATGTAGCCGCTGCCGAAGAACAGCGCGCGTTCAGCTCGGAAGAACGCCGCGGCGCCCGCCTCCAGAGCCTCGCATTCCGGCGCATTGCCGCGCAGCAGCCGCGAACCGGTGGCGACCGGGGCACCCCGCGCGATCGCCGCCTCAACCGCGTCGCTTCAATCCCTTCCGGCAGTTTGCCTTTCCGTACAAGAAGATCCAGCAAGCCGACCAAACAAGCCTATGTCGTCAAATTGCCAAAGCGACACAAATTGTCGGACACCGTCCAAGTCTGCAGAACTCATCCGCTTCGACGAGAGCAGCGTCAGCTTCCGTTATAAAGACAATTCCCGCCTGGCGCCAACCCGTGGCAAGCCATGACGTCCAGACAGTTGGTCCGACATTCCTAATCCCTCCATGTCCTGCCACCCGGCTTCGGAAGTCGTCTGGTATTCCGGGGTGGTCATCGGGCGGCAGACATTCACCAATTACGGGCGAGTGGGGGCTTGATAATGCTGCGCCGGACACATGGGCGTCATCGAGTTGTTCGCCTGCCGTGGGGCAGTCGCGAGCGCCGCCGCACAGCTTTCCAGCAGCACGCAGGGCCGCGATTGGTCGGACCCAAGCCGCTCTTGCGCTGTATGCCTGCCAGGTTGCCTTCATTTTCTAGCGGCATCGTACAATCGGTATGAATTTTGCTGCTTCCATTGAGAGGCGGCGGAGTTGCTTGCCAGGTAAGAGCGAAGCGATCGCTCGGTAAATTGCAAGGACTGGAGCAAGTGAGTTTGTTGAGATCGATCGCGTTCTCTGCTGGCAGGCATGCGTCTGCGGCTACGGCCGCTGCCGCGCTTGAACACGTGCCCAGGGATATCGTGTGCCTGTCGAGGCCCGATGGTTTGGAGGCGGCTCCACCTATGGGCGTTGCAGATGGGCATTAGGTTACAGGCGAGTTTCGTCCTATTTGGGATGACATTTCCCCTCAGCGTGATCACTGCGAACGGACAGGAGACCTGTCTCGTCGACATTCAGCAGGGGTCAGAGCTAACCGCGGTCGCCAGCCGCCTGGGGAAGGGAGGATATGAGCTGTCGGATGGCACCCAGGTGTCTTTTGACAAGTGGTACCGTAGCAAATGGATCGACATGCGATTTGAAATGTTAACAAAGCTGTCGGACGATTTCGGTCTCCTGTGGGGAGCCAGTTCCGGCCAGCACGCCAAAAAGGTTCGTATCGACCCGGGCATAAAACTGGGCTTTATTGTGCAAAAGCGCCCGACACCCTCGACGGCGCTTTCTCTCATCGTCAGTTCGATTTTGGGCGGGAACCTGACTGAACAACCCTGCACCGCTAATTATGGCGACATCGGCGGGGTCCAGACCGTGAATTGCCGTCTAGCGGCGTCCCGGCTTCCGCCCGCCGATACGTTGAAGCATTTGGTAAACGTCCATCCGAGCCGATTGAGACTCAGTCTCTGGTTCAAAGGTCAGTTCTAAGTGATGGTGAATGGTTCATTTCGTTGATGTACAACCGCAGACAGGAGTTTGATTTGCGCAGAAAGCAATTGTTGCAGGCAGGGTTTGTTGCCGGTTTTGCCGTGTGCCTGTGGGCACCAAGCGGTTTCGCCGGTGACCTCGATTCCGGAGTGACCGGCAAATGGAGTGCCGGAACCCCAACCATGGAAGGCAGTAGCTCGGGCTGCGCACAAAATCCCGACGGCACCTTTTGCTGGATGAGTCCGGATATTGGTGAAGCATGGGCATCGGGCTATACCGGTTCTGGGGTATCTGTGACTATCGTGGACGACTTCAAAGGTGAAATCCAAGAGGGGGATCTCGGCCATGGCCCCCAATGGCGACACCATGGGCAGTGGAGTGCTGAAGTAGCCGGCATGGTGGCACCTGGCGCAAAGATAATCGAGGTTGACTATTCTGAATCCGTTCCGCTCACGCTGGAGGACGGGCTCAATGTCGTCAATCTGAGCTTTGCCCTTGAGGGTCCCGTGAGCGAATTTCCGCTTGAGCAATCGATTGCCGCTGCGGCTCGGGCGGGTGATGCGGTCTTCACAAAGGTAGCCGGCAACGAGGCTGTAGCGGTAGGGACCCCGATCGAGGGGACTGTGGACTACCTAGCTCTCGACCTGATTGGGGCGCCATCGACCATCTTTGTGGGTGCGCTCGAGCACAATGGCACTCCCGAAAACAAGGCAAAGCTCGCCTCCTATTCGAATTATGCCGGTTCAGATTCGGAGGTGCAGAGCCACTTCCTGACGGTGGGGGTCGAAAGTGACAAGACCGGGCTATCCGGAACTTCTGTCGCGGCACCTGTGGTTGCGGGCTATGCCGCCATCCTTGGCAGCAAGTTCACGTCTGCAACACCGACACAGATTACCAATCAGTTGCTGGATACAGCCAGGACCGACACGCTCGTCAACTATGATGCGGCGACTTACGGCCGCGGCGAGGCCAGCCTCTCGAGGGCACTGGCACCCGTTTCGATCGAGTAAAGGAGCTCATAGACCGGAAGAGCAAACGTGTTGCGAGGCGTTGATAAGCCACAAGAACGCCTCGCAATCCGCCTTGGGAACTGTGCTGTTTCGTGCAACAGCTCTTTGTGAACGACGAAAGTTCAACGATTGGCTCCGAAAAATGGGCAGGGAGAGCATCGGGAGTCGTGCATTCTGACTGCGAACCTCCTCGGTGCGAACAGACAGCCTTTTCAGCGGCCCCGGCGACGACGCCTCCGCGGGTGACGTTTGAGACTATCTGACGGGGGTGCCGGTCGGAATACCTTTGGGATCCAGTTCCACAACCGGCAGGGCGGGGTCGATGAAAGCTCTGAGCCAAACGCTGACCCCACCATCATTGTGGATATCGACCCAACCCAGGACACTTTCAGTTTCGATGCTGTAGGTCTCACTTGCCGCGCGCGCCCCGGGGCGCTCATTCATGGCGATCCCCATTCCAGGGAAGTGCTCGTTCCCGCGGGAGCGAGCACTTCCCCTTCAATTTGATCAAAAGTCCATGCCGCCGCCGCCCGGAATCGCCGGAGCGGGGGTGTCCTTCTTCGGCCTCTCGGCCACCATCGCCTCGGTGGTGACAAGCAGGCCGGCTACGGAAGCGGCATCCTGCAGCGCCGTGCGCACGACCTTGGCAGGATCAATAACGCCTTGGCCGAAGAGATCGCCGAATTCGTTGGTCTGCGCGTTCCAGCCATAGCCAAAATCGGGCTTTTCGCGAACCCTGCCCACGATGATGGAGCCTTCCGCGCCGCTGTTTTCGGCGATCTGGCGAGCGGGAGCCTCGATCGCGCGCCGCACGATGTCGACCCCGGTCTTCTGGTCCGGGTTGTCTACAGCGACATTCTCGAGCGCCCTTGCTGCCCTGAGTAGTGCCACGCCGCCGCCCGGCAAGACACCTTCCTCGACAGCTGCGCGGGTGGCGTGCAGCGCGTCGTCGACGCGGTCCTTACGCTCCTTGACCTCGACTTCCGTCGAGCCGCCGACGCGGATCACGGCGACACCGCCGGCGAGCTTGGCCAGGCGCTCCTGCAGCTTCTCGCGGTCATAGTCGGAAGTGGTCTCCTCAATCTGCACCCGAATTTGAGCCACGCGGCTGTTGATTTCGTCCTTATGGCCGGCACCATCGACGATGGTGGTGTTCTCCCTGTCGATGTCCACCTTGCGAGCGCGGCCGAGCATTTCCAGTGTCACATTCTCGAGCTTGACGCCGAGATCCTCGCTGATGGCCGTGCCGCCGGTCAGGATGGCAATATCCTCCAGCATCGCTTTGCGGCGGTCGCCGAAACCCGGGGCCTTGACGGCGGCGACCTTCAGTCCGCCGCGCAGCTTGTTGACCACGAGCGTAGCCAGTGCCTCGCCTTCGACGTCCTCGGCGATGATTAGCAGCGGCTTGGCGGACTGAACCACGGCCTCCAGCAACGGTACCAAGGCTTGCAGATTGGCCAGCTTCTTCTCGTGAATCAGCACGTAGGGCTCTTCGAGCTCGACGCGCATCTTGTCTTGGTTGGTGATGAAATAGGGGCTGAGATAACCGCGGTCGAACTGCATGCCTTCGACCACTTCCAGCTCTGTCTCGGCGGTCTTGGCTTCCTCGACGGTGATGACGCCCTCATTGCCGACCTTGTCCATCGCTTCGGCCAGGAAGCGGCCGATCTCTGCATCGCCATTGGCCGAAATCGTGCCGACCTGGGCGATCTCGTCGTTCTTCGTTACCTTGCGGGCATTGGCCTTTAAATCGCCGAGGATCGCTTCCACCGCCTTGTCAATGCCACGCTTCAAATCCATCGGGTTCATGCCAGCGGCGACTGCCTTGGCGCCCTCGGTCACGATCGACTGCGCCAGCACCGTGGCGGTGGTGGTGCCGTCGCCGGCGATGTCGCTGGTCTTCGAAGCAACTTCGCGGACCATCTGCGCGCCCATGTTCTCGAACTTGTCCTCAAGCTCGATCTCCTTGGCGACGGTGACGCCATCCTTGGTGATGCGCGGGGAGCCGAAGCTCTTGTCGATTACCACATTACGGCCTTTGGGACCGAGCGTCACCTTCACCGCATTGGCGAGAATGTCGACGCCGCGCAGCATGCGGTCGCGGGCATCAGCATGAAATTTCACTTCCTTGGCAGCCATTGGTTCACTCCAGCAAGTAGGCAGTTCTTGTTGACTCCTTGTGTCATGCGTCTCGGTTACGCGGCCTGGCTGGCCGAGCTCGAAACCTCGATGACGCCCAGGACGTCGCTTTCCTTCATGATGAGCAGGTCTTCGCCATTGAGCTTGATCTCGGTGCCCGACCACTTGCCGAACAGAACGCGGTCGTTGACCCTCACGTCGAGGGGGCTGAGCTTCCCGCTCTCGTCGCGAGCGCCGGCGCCGACGGCGATGACTTCGCCTTCCTGCGGCTTTTCCTTGGCTGTGTCGGGGATGATGATGCCGCCGGCCGTCTTCTCATCGGCCTCGATGCGGCGGACGAGTATACGGTCATGCAATGGACGGAACGTCATGTTGTTCTCCTTCAGGATAAACAGATTGCGAGAGCCTCCCCCGATCCTGGCTATCAGGACCAGAACGGGGTTCGCGCGACCTTTGCGGGGTCGCGCGCATGCCGAACGAGTTTTGCTCCTTTCGTTTCAAGGGGTGGACTGATTGAGGAAATTCCGATGGCCTCCGGTGATTGCGCCAGGGGACGATCGACGTCGATCGCCTGCGCGCGAGATCAACGTTCGCCCTTGGTCATCCTGGGTGTTGCGCGCATTGGGTCTGCAAGCCGAGGCGTCAGATGCACATCATATCAGGCTGATGAGTTCAACTTGCAGCATTGATATGAAAAGAGAGAAGTTTCCTCTTGCCATTGGCTGAGGCGACAGGTGACTTTTTTCGTGTTGATATAGCCAGCAATGCGAAACCTCGATGCTCGGCCACGTTGGCTTCATATAATTCCAATGCGAAGCCCAAGGTGGAAACAATCAGCAAAGCCGTTTCCGCCATTGTATAGGTCATCTGTTTTCTCCACTTCTGGTACACAACCTTCATTTGTTTTAGCCCTGAATAAATCGCATCAATCAGGCATCATGTCTGTTAAACGTTGGCGCACGAAAAACGACTGTTCGATAGTGTTAGAGGCGAGACAGCAAACGCCATGCCAGATGCAGCGATCTTGATTTTCAATGGGTTACGCCAATTGCCGTGCCGCTATTTTGTCGGATTCCTTGCAGAATTTTGAAGGGCACCGGTAGCTCCCGATATTTTGGGATCGGTTGAGGTCTTTCACCGTTACCGCCCTGCCCTGACGTACTGAACGGTGCCGCATAAGGGGTCAATGTCGAGGCTCAAACAATTCCCGTCACCATTCCACGAAACCTGTCGCGCATCGAACATAACAACAGTACCCAAAACGTCTGCGTTTCGTGTGCTCGGCTTGTCTCAAAGCAACGGCAAACCAAGGTTGGCCGGGAAACTGGATTTAACGCGGAACTGCGTTAGCGAATGGCACGTCAATTGCGTAGGAAAATTGGAAACTGTGGCGGCAGTGTGCACGACTAGGGACATAACTATGGCGATTGGCTCACACAATGGCTGAATTCTCTACCTTAATTGCGGTCAGTACAGTCTATAAACACCTATTACTGAGAGGACGCTATAGGTTTCGCCGCCTTTGTTCTTGACTGTTGGTCACCCGGCGCAAGTCGCCGCGCATTGCGCCTCACTTTTCCATCGTGGGGATAGCGGAAGGGTCCGCTCTTGACGTCCTTCCGCTTTTTTATCTTTGAACGGAGATCAAGAATGAACATCATGAGCCTTCTTGTCGGCTCAGCTGCGGCCCTGATTGCAGTTTCCGATGCCGGCGCCGTCGACGCGATCGTCGCCGAACCAGACTCGACCAAATACGTCAAGATCTGCGACGTCTATGGGGCGGGCTATTACTATATCCCAGGCACCGAAACCTGCCTGCGCATCGGCGGCTATGTCCGCTACGAAACCGGCTTTGGTGACGTTGGGTCATTCGATGGCGCGAAGGCAACCGACCGCAAAGACGGCAGCACCAACGCCACCTTGCAGAACAATGCCCGCTTCACGCTAAAGACCTGGACCAATCAGGAAACCGAGTTCGGCACGTTGAAGACCTATACCGAAACCCGCGTGAACTTTGGCAACCGTACCGCACATTCCGATCCGGACAGCCGTCAAGGTTTTGCTTCCAACAGAGACCTCGGCCTGACTTTCGCTTGGATTCAGCTTGGTGAGCTGCGAGTTGGCAAGGACTGGTCGGCCTTCGACATGTTTATCGGCTATCCTGCCAACGTGCTCAATCTGATGCTTGTTCCCTACGGTGATCTCGATACCAACGTAGTCCAGTACTATTTTGATGCCGCTAACGGCTTCTCGGCCGTAGTCTCGCTTGAAGAAGGCGAAGGCGCGGTCGGCACCATCGACAGCTACGTTCCGCACGTGGTCAGTGGCCTGAAATACACACAACAATGGGGCGCGATCGCCGGCGTAGCTGCCTATGCTAGCAGCTACAAATCGGTGGCCGGAAAGCTTCGCGTTGACATCAATGTCACCACCGAACTGTCGCTGTTCGGAATGTTCGGCTACGGCTCCAATGGCAAGCTCAACGATAATTCCACCAACGCAATTGACGCTCGCGGCCGCGGCTTCTACAAAATTTGGGGCGGCAACTGGGCTTTTTGGGCAGGTTCCACTTACAGGTTCAACGAGACAACTTCGTTCAACCTTCAGCTCTCGGGTGATCAGCTCAAGAACTATGGTATCGCTATCAATGTCGCCTATACTATCGTCCCTGATTTCACGATTACAGCCGAAATGGATTATAACCGCTACGGCGACTTCGCCGTCGACGTGGCTGACCCTTCCATCGTGAACAGGACCAACGCCGACAAAAAGAACAGCGTCGGCGGCATCCTGCGTTTCCAACGCTCATTTTAAGGGGATGAAATGCTGCATTTGGCTGGAGTGGCCCAATCCGAACGTCGCGTGGAAGCCAGGCGACATTCGTCGCCCGGTGCATAGCGGCGATACCATGGGCTTGTTTCGGTGCTGCAAGGAAGTCTCACGGTCGCCCTAAGCTCAGAGACAATGTCGTTGCATCCAGGCCGGGACTTCGGGTTCGTCACCGGTATGCGGCACCCTATGCCGAGACCGCATCGCCGGCAAATGCGCTTGATGCCGATCGGCGCTTTGACGCCGCTGTATCCTTTGGGAGTGACGCGGGGATTTTCCGGACCACCGACAAGCTGGATCAAGATCTACAGCCTAAATGCTTCGGAGTACCTATCCAGACGATACAGGTCGGATATGCGAACGTTGGTCAGCGCATCAGCCGCCTATGAAGCAAGCCCAGCGACAGGATGAACGGAATTACTATGTAGATGCAAAGCGCGCCGATGTGCAGGCCGACGCTTTCAACCGAGCGTCCAAGCAGCGTCGGACGAATGAGATCGATGGAATGTGACAGCGGCAAGAAACGCGACAGCCGCTGAATTGAGTCGGGTTGTTGCGTGAGCGGAAAGAGCGCGCCGGACAAGAACAGCATCGGGGTGACGACAAGGGTCTGGTAGAATATGAAATAGTCGTAGCTGGGTGCAAGGGCCGTGACAATCATGGCTAAGCTCGCGAAGGCAAAGCCCGTAAGCGCGATAAATGGCAAGGCACAGAGGACGGACGCCCATTGCGCATAGCCTAGCATGGCAGCAACAACAGTAATTCCTATACCGGCCACAAGGGCCTTGGTGGCTGCCCACGCCAATTCACCTAGAACGATATCGCCAAGAGAAAGTTGTGTACACAGGATCGCTTCCCAGGTTCCGCCCATACGACCGTAGACCGCATAAAGCGTTTCGAAGGTCGACGCAGTCATCGCGCTTGCGGCGACCATGCCCGCTGCCAGAAAGGCGATGTACGATGTACCCTCAACATGCCCTACCATTATTCCGAAGCCGGTGCCCAGGCCAAAGAAGTAGATCATTGGATCGGCAAGGCTGCCGAGAATTGAAGCAAGTGCAACCTTCTTCCACGCCAGATAATTGCGACGCCATACCGCAATCCAGTTCCACCCATTGGCGGGCAGAGCCGTCGCATAACGTTCCCACATCCGTCTAATCCCTCATTTCCCGACCAGTCAGCCGCAAAAAGACATCCTCAAGATTGGGCGGCCGCTCTAGAAGCCGCAGGCCGGGCCGCTCACGAAGTTGTGCGCGGACCTGATCCGGATTGGTCGCATAGCAGAAGAGGGTCTCTCCGCTCACCTCCAAGCGCCGAACATAAGGCCTGACCAGCGTACTCAGCTCACCCGGGTTACCACCGTATATCTCAACTACCTGACAGCCGATCTGCTCCTCAATCAGCACATGAGGCCGACCTTCAATAATCTTGCGCCCTTCTTCAAGGATGCACAATCGATCGCACAGCCGCTCTGCCTCATCCATGAAATGGGTCGTCAGGAGAATCGTTTTGCCGCGTGCCAACAGGTGCCGTAACCGTTCCCAGATCAAGTGGCGCGCGTGCGTGTCGAGACCAGTAGTCGGCTCGTCCAGTATCAGGAGCTGTGGGTCATTGATGAGTGCACGCGCAAGCATCAGGCGCCGCTTCATGCCGCCAGACAGATCCGCAACGCGCGAGTTCGCTTTGCTCTCGAGGCGCGCGAAATCGAGCAGAGATGGGATGACTGCTTCGATCTCGCGCGTGCTCATGCCGAAGTAACGACCGAACATCATCAGGTTCTCGCGCACCGTGAATTCCAGATCAAGGTTGTCGAACTGCGCTACCACGCCGATGCCGCTGCGTGCCAGGCGAGCCCTTTCTGGCACAGGTACTCCGAGCACAGCGATGCTGCCTGCGTGAGGCGGTGTCATGCCGAGGACCATACGCACGATTGTGCTTTTCCCCGCCCCGTTCGGCCCCAGCAGACCGAAGCACTCCCCGGCCGCAACCGTGAACGAGAGCCCGTCGACAACGGACCTGCCGCCATATGACTTTCTTACCCCCGCAAGATTAATCGCCGGGACTGAAACACAGTCAGCTGGAGAATGTTCTGCATCTATACGCCCGTCGTTCTCCTGCTCGAGCCGATTGGGACCGCACCGGGACCGACCATCCGCGATCGATTTCTGATGCAGTAAATTCATGCCCCGACTCAAGCTCGTCCATCTAGAGTAACGCAAGTATCACCCGTCACTTCGAGGGCCCTGAGGCACCGCCAGCCTTTGCGTTTGAAGGACGTTCAGTTTCTCATCACTATCGGCTACGCTGGTCGCGGGTCCGCGCGACAACCAATCGCTGTTGCTCAATGTACACAACGCATAGGCTTTCAAGGGAAGTAAGAGAAAGATGTTGATGAGTGTGTGCAGCGAGAACGCGAGAAATCGAAGTTGGCCCGCTCGCAGGGCCACTACGCTGCAGCGTATCGCGGTCATGGATCCAATCATGAGGATTGTCGACCAGGGAACCGTGGCGGTCAGTGCCAATTGTGCGAGCCCCGTCAGCACCGAGAGGGCGAGAAGCAGCGGACCAAGGTTCTGTCCGATCACGTCCAGCGTCAGATAGCGATCGAGACCAGATAGCAGACGCAGCCCAAGCAAGGTGTCCCGGAACGTACTCCTTGCCCAGCGCAGTTGTTGGCGCAGATACGGTTTTAGCCTATTTGGAACAACGGTGGCCGCGATGGCGTCGGGGACGTACTCCGTTTGAAAGCCTGCCTTCAGCATAAGGATCGTGAGATGGCGATCCTCGCCGAAGTCGCTTGGCTTGCCCCTAAAGAATTGCGTCTCGTATTGATCGAGCAGCAAAAGGAGCGCGGACCGGCGGTACATGGCACAGGGGCCACAGCAACACATTACAGCGCCGAAGCGAGCCTGCGCCGCACGCTCCTCGTTGCAAGCAAGCCAATACTCCATATCGATCAATCGTGTCAGCCAAGTGTCGCTGCGATTGCTAGCCACGAGCTGACCCATTGCCGCGCCTATCGCGGGATCCTTCATCTTCAGGACAAGTCTGGAAACGACGTCGGACGCGATTGTGGTATCCGAGTCCACGTTGAGCACCAAATCTCCCGACGAACGTCGTATCGCGGCAATCTGCGCTTTACGCTTTCCGACGTTCTTTGGCAGTAAAATGAAGTGAAACTTCGGGTTATGCGCATAATGCGCCTGCACGGATACGACGGCATCCCGATTGGCAGAACCGTCATCGACTACATAGACCCGCACCTCTCCCTTATAATCTTGATCCGCAATGGAGGCCAAGCAAGCACAAAGCGTCCGCGGCTCCTCATTGTAGCTCGGCACAATGACATCCACGCTCGGCAGCATGTCGGAAGCGGCGGCACTCCCAGGCGCAGATGACAAGTTCGGTGGCAAGGCATAAATGGCTTGCATGCCTTTGTAAGCAGTCGAGAGCAGCGCATATAAAGCAATGGCCACACTGCTGGTGGTGCCGAGCAGATCCATGGAATACCGTTCGTTAATGATGCTGAGCAAGCGAGCGGATTGAAAATCCGCGAAGCTGCAACGCTGGGATTATGCGAGATAGCGCCTCGACCGTCTGATCGCGTAGGCTGCCATGAGTGCCCGGCTCCGACTCGCCGGGAGGGCATCCGTCGTGCAGAAGGACGATCGCGCCGGGGCGGACCGACGCCAAGACTGAATCGACAATGGCATCGACCCCGGGGCGAGACCAGTCGCGAGGATCCACCGACCAGTGCACGGGCGCCATTTCGGCCTTGGCCGAGGCAGCAAGTACTTCTTCTGTCCAGGCTCCAAATGGCGCTCGCATGTGTCGGACCGAGGCGCGGGGGCATGCCATCCGGATCGCACTGTTTGCCTCAAGTATTTCGTGTTCTATTTCACCGAGACCGCATGTAGACAGGTCCAAATGAGTCATCGTGTGGTTAGCGACCTCGTGCCCTTCGGCAACCATACGTCGGATGAGTTCCGGTCGGTCTTTCGCGTAAGCACCAATGACAAAGAAAGTCGCCGACACACGGTGTTTCGCCAGCAGGTCCAGAATCTCAGGAGTGGAGAGCGGATCTGGGCCATCGTCGAACGTCAGGTAAACGCTACGATCTTCGGCGCCATCGACGGAGAGAAGCGGCATTTCGGATTTGCAATTCGGTTGTTTCACAGCTCTGGACCATTCCTGTCAATGAACGTTCCGGTGGGCCACTCGCTCATTGGACGTCCGATCGGAAAAACAACAACGAGTTGCTCCTCGAACCGCGTGGGGGGCAGGTCGAGGTACACATCTGCGAGGGTGGAGCGGACGCGAACGTCCGGAAGGATGGTCGCCAGACCGTCTTGGCAGAGCCTAGCAACACGCTTGAAGAGAGCGTGCCGCACAGTGCCGAACAGAAATGGAACGCCAAGCTGCCGAAGTGAAGGGACCAACGCCCGCATCGAATGAGCGAGTCCACGCCCTTCCAGGTCTGGGCGGACTCCCCACAGTCCTAGTTCGCCCACCAATAGGTCAGTCTCACCAACTTTGATAAAGCGGCGTAATACTCCAATGTGAGCCGCCACACCGCGCGAGTCGTAGCCGACGATACGCAGCTCGGGCCGTGCTCCGGCCCAGCTGCGACCATTCTCAAATGGTTTTGCGTTAAAGGCACCCGTCGGCCCATAGGTCGCTCGAAAAAACTCACAAAGCTCTGTGTGGTCGGAGAGTTCTAACTCGCTCTCCCAGCACCGTGTCCACCGGACCTGCATATGCGTGCTCCTGGCACCGCCCCGACTTTGGGGCCGGTGCAATCAGACTAATTCAGCATCTTCTAATAGCTCTCCACGCGGCCGGTAAAATTGATTCTTTGGATCATTTTTATCCAAACCGTGAATGTCTCGTGACTCGGAGCAAGTCGCGGGAATGCAGGGTTAGCCCGTCGTCAAAGGCATTTCCGATGGTATCCACCACATGGATAAAACCCATACACACAATCAATTTTACAAATTCCGCCTAGGCCCATTAGAACACGCTAAATTTGTCCGGAAGCGAGTGCATCGGCGTCAATATCTGCGAGCGGCGCGATAAGGGCGGGCAGAGCTGAGGAAGCTCTTCCGCTTACGTCGCAGTACAACGGGGACTCACAGGTGCCCGAGGTCGCGGTCGACCTGTGATCGGAAACGTCAGATGCAACTTCGTTTTCTTCTCTGAAACGAGACTATGAACAATGCAGGTCAGCGGATTGAAGCGCCGGTTTGTCGTCTCTCGCAGGCGTACGGGTTTCGGTGACTGTTTGTGGTCGCTGGCCGCGGCCTGGCACTACGCTCGGCGGTCGGGACGAACGCTAGCCATCGACTGGCGCGGATCCTGCTATCTCAATCAACCCTTCACAAATGCCTTTCCGGTGTTCTTCCAGCCGATCAAAGACATCGCTGGCGTATCGGTTGTTTGCGACGACGGGATCAATGATTTTTCCTTCCCGGGACCATTCTTCCCAGCCTCGTGGAATAGGTCATCGCTCGACTGCGTTTACCGTCCAGATGAGCTGATTTTCCAAGAGCGCGAGGAATTAAGCGATCTCTTCAAGGCTGAGCAGGATGTCGAAGCGAACACGGTCGTGTGTGACGCTTGTTTGATGTGGCGTTGTGATGAGGATGCCGAGCGGCAGGTGTTCCAGAGTGTCAAGCTCCGGCCCGAAATTCAATCACGTATAGACGACATCTATCAGGAGCGTTTTGAGGGACACAGCATAATCGGAGTTCATGTTCGGCATGGTAACGGTGAAGACATAATGGACCATGCCCCCTACTGGGGTGACCCGGAGCTCGCCGTTCGCCAAGTGTGCACTGCGATTGATGAAGCTAAAGCGTTACCGCACTCAAGGCCGGTCCGGGTGTTCTTGTGCACGGACAGCGAGCAGGTCCTGGATCAGGTGTCGGCAAGGTTTCCCGATCTTCTCACCGTCTCCAAACGTTTCCGATCCGACCAGGCGGGCCCTTTACACACTGCAGCACAAGGCGTTGACGGCGGAATTTCCGCCCTCGTTGAGATGTATCTTCTCGGGCGCTGCGACACCGTCATTCGTTTTCCCCCGACCAGCGCGTTTAGCCGATATGCGCGCCTTTTCGTCCCCCGGGTAATTGAGTTCGATCTGAAGGACCCAAGACGTCTGATTTTGATAGAAAACAGTCAAATCTCTGGTCCCAGCCGAGACGCGCCATGGCGGCCATTCAGCGAATGCAAGGAACCGGCATGGGGCCATTAGGTGCGTTCCACGGGATGCGGGCCCAAGTCATAATGTTCGGCCGCCGACGTCAAAACGCACCAAGCGCGACAGTGTGGCGGCACTCCCATTGCGCATGGCGTACCGCTGGCGCCGTCTGATGATCTGCGCCAACGAGGGATGATCTCGCTGGAGAACCCGGGCAGTCACCCAAACGCCTCGCGCCAAGCAAACACATCGGAGATTTCGAAGGTGGCAAACCAAAAAACAGCTTTGATAACGGGCATAACGGGACAGGATGGGGCATACCTTGCGGAACTGCTGTTGGACAAAGGCTACATAGTCCACGGCATAAAGCGTCGTTCATCATCATTCAACACCGGACGAATTGAGCACATTTATCAGGATCCGCACGACCCTGAGGCCAGACTTTTTCTCCACTATGGAGATATGACGGATGCAACCAATTTGCTGCGCATTATTCAGCAAGCCCAACCGGATGAAATCTACAACCTTGCCGCGCAAAGCCACGTCCAGGTAAGCTTCGAGACGCCTGAATACACCGCAAACGCGGATGCGCTAGGTACATTGCGCATGCTGGAAGCTATCCGAATTCTTGGATTGAGCAATCGGACGCGGTTTTACCAGGCGTCATCTTCAGAGTTATATGGGTTGGTTCAACAGGTCCCCCAAAACGAAAAAACACCGTTCTACCCACGTTCACCTTACGCTGCCGCTAAACTCTACGCATACTGGACTGTCGTAAATTATAGAGAGGCTTACGGCATCCACGCATCCAACGGTATTCTTTTCAATCACGAAAGCCCACTTCGTGGTGAAACATTTGTCACGCGCAAGATTACGCGGGCCGCGGCAGCAATCAGCGTGGGCAAACAGGAAGTGCTTTACCTCGGCAATCTCGACGCTCAACGTGATTGGGGCCACGCTCGCGAGTATGTGCGCGGCATGTGGATGATGTGTCAGCAAGATAGCCCTGACGACTATGTCCTGGCCACGGGCGTGACGACATCTGTCCGCACGTTTGTGGAATGGGCATTCGACGAAGTCGGAATGACGATTGAATGGCTGGGAGAAGGCATCGAGGAACGAGGTATTGATGCCGCCACAGGCAAGTGCATCGTGGCGGTGGATCCGCGTTATTTCAGACCGACAGAGGTAGATCTTCTCCTAGGCGATCCGACCAAAGCCCAGCAGGTCCTGGGCTGGAGACACGAGACGAGCGTAAGGGAGCTTGTCCGCGAAATGGCCAGGGAAGATCTGAAGTTAATGAACGGCACGTCACACTCTGGGGGTCGGATTTGATGTACTCGCTGAGCGGGAAACGAGTTTGGGTTGCAGGACACCGAGGTATGGTCGGCAGCGCCATAGTACAGTCGCTTGCTTCAGAAGATTGCGACGTCATTGTTGCGGATAGACAAACCCTTGATCTAACGCGGCAAGAGGCCGTTCTGCAATTTCTGTCAAAAGAAAAACCGGACGCCGTCGTAATGGCTGCGGCGAGGGTTGGCGGTATCCTGGCAAACTCGACCATGCCCGCCGATTTCATCTACCAGAACCTGATAATGGAGGCCAATGTCATCGACGCCTCGTTTCGAAATGGCGTTGAGAAGCTTGTTTTTCTGGGATCGAGTTGCATTTATCCGAAGTACGCCTCGCAACCCATCAAAGAAGACGCGCTCCTGACTGGTCCGCTTGAGCCGACGAACGAATGGTACGCAATCGCAAAGATCGCCGGCATTAAGTTGTGTCAGGCCTACCGCATACAATATGGCGTGGACTTCATCTCGGCCATGCCGACGAACCTCTATGGTCCTCGCGATAATTTCGATCTTAGCTTAGGACATGTTCTGCCGGCATTAATACGCAAGGCACACGATGCAAAGGTCAAAAACCTAGATCGGATGTGTGTATGGGGAAGCGGAACACCCCGTCGGGAGTTCTTGTACTGTGAAGATTGTGCCGACGCCTTGATTTTCCTGCTTAAACATTACTCTGAGGCAGAGCACATTAACGTAGGGTTCGGCAGCGACATGACTATTCTTGAGCTTGTGCGAGTCGTTTGCGATGTCGTCGGCTTTCAAGGCGAGATAGAACTTGATGTCTCCAAGCCGGACGGAACGCCGAGAAAGCTTATATCCAGCGAAAAACTGCTAGGGATGGGGTGGCGCCCTAAAACATCCATCGAGGTGGGAATTGCCAAAACTTATGACTGGTTTATCCGAAATGTAGCGGACAGACAGACTGCGATGAGCGGGCTGAGAGTACCTCCCGCAGCAGAACCGCCGGCTTCGGAGTTCACCCGTCAAATCCGGACGTATCTCACCTAGCGTCCGGCGGCTGGAAAACGCAACAGCGGATTGAGCGCCGGAACGAAGACGGCCGTGAGGATCAGTCCATCGGCAATGATGAACCGGCCGCGAAGCTCCCATGCACGACCTCTGGCCGGCCGGAATGTGTGAGGGAGGCGAGCACGAAATTTGCCTTCGTCGGGCATGATAGCGACCACGGCATCCTCGAAGCCCAGCCATTCACGTGTGAGCGGGAACCATGCCTTGAAGATGCTTTCCTTGGCACTGAAAAGCAACCGGTCCCACTTGAGGCGGCCGGATGCGTTGGCCAGCCAATTTCGTTCCTCGTCAACCGAGACGAGCTCCAATACGCCCGACGGCAACTCCTCGTCGACTTCTGCATCAATTCCAAGCGCAGCGCAGTCTTCATGGCGAGCGACGGCGGCAGCATAGAATCCAGCACAATGTGTTATGCTGCCAACCACACCAGGTGGCCAAAGCGGCTCACGGTCAGGTCCCCTTGGGATTGCGCAAGGAGGAACGCCGAGCTTGGACAATGCCGCTCTGGCGCAGGCGCGCCCGAGCGAGAATTCACGTCTTCTGCTTTCGGCCGCGGTGGCGATTGCACTCTCTTCTTCGGCCATCACCGGCACACTGCCGACATTCGCTGCTCGACAGGTTTGCACAGCAACATATGGGGGGAGCAACGTATCCAGATGTCCTCGCTTTCTCGACCATGACTCCGTTGTTTGGCGGCTTAGCGCGCTGCGGTCCACTTCCGTGCTTTGTCCTCGCCCTGTTGACGGAGTGATCATTGGCGTGCCCGTACGGAGCGGTCTTGTACTGGATCAGGTTCTTCAACCACCATTTGAGGCAGAACCGATATGATCGCTCTTCATGTCAGCCCTTTAGCCTCGACCCGATCCTCCAGCTCAGCGAGGGCATTCTTCAGAACGCCGATCTGACCGCGAATTACAAACAGAGCAATCAGCCCCGCCAGCAACTCGGCAACCGCCTGGCTCGCCAGCAGTCCGTCAAAGCCCCAAACAGCTGGAAACAGCAGTATGGCAGGTATGAAAAGATAGCCTTGCCTGGCTAGGGAAACGACGGCGCCAAGCCGCACTCTCCCCAATGACTGAAGCAGGGTGATCGTAACGTGCTGAACGCCAAAGAGGCCGAAGAAAAGGTGAAAAACAACACAGGCAGAGGCGGCGATATCGATTACATCCACGTTATCGCTGAAAAGCGAAACCACTGGTCGAGCAAAAATCAGGACCACGGCGGAAAAGCTGACTGAAAATGCGACGGCTATGGAAAGCATGAACTTGGCGGCCTTCTCAACCCGGGCGAAATCCTGTGCTCCCCAACCGAAACCAAGCACCGCCTGAGAGCCCATGCAGAAGCCTATAATTGGGAGCGCCCCGATCGTTGACAATCGCGTGGCTATTCCCACAGCGGCAACTGAAGCGTCACCAAATGGCGCGGCGGCGCGGTAGAAGAGCATGAATGCAACGGCAGACAAAATACTGGTGATGGTTGCCGGCGCTCCAACGGCCGCGATCTGTTTGATGCGACCCATCCTAAAGCTAACGTAAGAAGTTCCGACACGGACACGCCCACGCCTCTTCAGAAAATACGCCACGTAGAGGCTGATGGCGGCGATCTGGGACAACAGCGTCGCGAACGCCGCTCCTCGAACGCCCAGACCGAGCGAAAAAATGAAGATGGGGTCGAGCACGGCATTCAGCGCGAAGGCCGTGATCATGGTCCACATGCTGAAACGTGTATTGCCCTCGGCCCTTACGATGAACCCATTGACCACGTTCAGCAGCATGAGAGTGTAGCCTAACAGCAGCGTCGAAGCGTACTCGAGCGCGGCCGGCATGATTGTCGCACTGGTGCCCAGCAAAGCGAGAAGCTCGCGCAGATTCAGGAGCAGACCGACAGTAAGCGCCAATCCGATCGGAATCGCGAGAGCGAGTGCCAAGCTCGCGCCTCGGTTCGCCTCAAGCGACCTGCCCGCGCCAAGATTACTAGACACGAATGACGCCGTGCCAACGCCGATACCCTGTCCGATTGCCAAGAGGAGGACAACTATCGGAAAAGTCATGCTGACGGCGGCGATAGCCTGGGCCCCAAGCGTGCCTACAAAGATCGCGTTGACGAACTGCTGCAGCGCATTGATCGACAAGCCAATAATTGAAGGAATGGCGAGTCGGACGATGAGGCGGGAAAGTTTTTCGTCCGACAGATCAATGCGCTTTTCCGGTGCGGCCATGCTTCCGATTGCCCTGTTCATCACCTCGCACCGGCTTATAGTCGGCCGAACGACCGGCTACTGCAGATGTGTTGATTATCTGGAGCAGTTCCTGGTGCAAGATTGTGCACAGGTTGCGGGTCGTTCCATAGCCAACCTGTCTTGGATCGTATCTCACTTCAATCTGCAGCTCGCCAGCTTCGTATCCGACATTGAACCAGAAGAGGTAGTTCATGGCGGATTGTTTCATATTTTCGCCGATCCAAAGCGAGTGCGGATCTCTGTCTAACAGACGCCGTCGATAATGGTGTTGCAGTCGTGCTCGATAGTTCAGTCCGATCCTAGGCAACGGCAATTGGTCGATGCGCTTGCGCACTGCCGGATCCCGGTTCAAGAACTTCATCGCCCGAAAACCGATCCCCCGGCGCGGCAGCGCGTTGCGCTGCCGATATATCGAACGAGCGCGATCTTGAGGGGTGTCCTTCCCTGTCAGATATAAGGGAAGCGGAACCAGTTCGCCGACAAATCCGATGATCTGAGATGGATCGATGTCGTCGAACAATTCACCTCTGGTCGATGTGAGGCTGTCGATCCAAAGCGAGTAATTCCCGAATGCGCGGCCAAATGCCCCTGACAGGGCCGAAAGGACTATATCAAAATCCTCGCATTGTGCAGACGTCGCCGAGACATTGAGAAGTCTGGCCGTCTCCTTCTCGCCGAGCGTTACGCAATATTTGGCCTGATCCTGCCAAAATGGCCTGCAATATTCTTCATTTAACAACCCCTCCAGCCGTGCATAATGGAGCCTTCTGGCAGTTTCATCCAAAAATTCCGCTGTGCCCGATCCGCTATCGCTCACATGCAGATCGAGCAGATCATATCGAATCCCCTCCCAATATTCGAGTTCGGTTGGCGCCTCGCTATCTGCGTAATGGCCCAATCGCTCCAGCCAGTGAGAGAGAGACGTCGTCCCTTGATCCGCAATGGGGCCGCCTGCGGCTAGCGTATTGTAGGCTGTTTCCAGTGCATTGAGGAACAGTCGGTATCCAGTCCCGTCCACCACGAAGTGATGCATCAAAACAAGCAGATAGTAATCGCCGCGCTCTGATGTCCGGAAGGCTGAAAGCCTGACAAGAAGGGATTCGCCATCAAACCGAAAGCTGGTTTGACGCTCTGCGCAGGCGCCTTCCATGATCGTCAGCTGTTCTGCCGTGGTCATGCCGACCAGATCTATTTCTTCCACGAGCGGATTTGGTACCGGTCCGATTGCCTGCGACAGGCCGTTCTCGGTTTGGACTATTCGAAGTCTCAGTCCTTCGTTCCGGCCAATGACATGAGCAAGGGCGCCTTCGAGGATTGATAGATTCAAAAGACCGGCGGGCAGGAAGAAGAGGTCGCCTATGTTGTAGTGCTCGCCTAAACCGACAAGGCTATTCCAAGAGGAGACGCCAGGAGTCACTCGCATCGGCCCAGCGGGGAGCTCATTGGCAGAGTTCGTCGTGGCCGCTGCGATCTCCTTGGCCAATTCCCGAATGGTCGGTGTTCTGTACAGTTGGGCGACGGTCAAGCTCAGCCCGGCTTTACGCGCTAATGTAACGCAACGCACGCTCAGAAGAGAGTTTCCGCCAATATCAAAGAAACTGTCATCGATCCCGATGGATTTGACGCTCAACAATTCCTGCCAAATCCCGGCGAGAAGTCGCTCCCGTTGCGTGCTCGGCTCAGGGGATTGCACACCCCGAAGCTCGCGCGACCGGACAGATGAGAGACGGCAACGATCTATTTTCCCGCTCGCCGTGAGTGGCATGTGGTCCACGGTGCGAAACTCGGATGGTATCATGTAAGGTGGCAATTCCTGCCGTAGGTGATTCACCACATCTAGCGAGGTAAGGCTGTCGTCGGTTAGGACCACGATGGCCACCAGTCGCCGATTTTCGTCCGCTCCCCGAACGATTGCCGTGGCCCTCGCAATTCCAGGATGCGCTTCAAGGGCGGTTTCGATTTCCTCCAACTCGATTCGGAAACCACGGAGCTTGATTTGGTTGTCCGACCGACCGCAAATCTCCAGAAGACCTTCGGCTGTGACACGAGCGACATCGCCACTGCGATAAAGAAGGCCGTATTGGCCGTCATCGAATGGATTGGCCACGAAACTTTGCTTCGTTCGCTTGCGGTCCCGCCAGTACCCGGTGCTTAGGCAGCGTCCCGCGACGCAGAGTTCGCCTGCTACCCCGACGGGGACCCGCTCAAGCTGCGCATTGAGCACGTAGATTTTCACATTGTCGATTGGGCGCCCCACAGGCACAACTTTAGAGCCATCGTCGGTCCCCGATGTTGCATAGACTGCCGCATTAGACGCGCATTCCGTTGCGCCATAAAAATTCCATAACGGCACATCCGGAAAGCACTCTCGCCAACGAGAAGGAAGCGATGGCGGCATTGGTTCAGCACTGCTTGTGACCAGGCGCAAGCTGGTCGCCTGCGCATGTCGCTTTTGGGAGGCGATCAGACCGGACAGAATGGGTGGGGAGGCGAACAATCGGGTTACGCGATGCTTCGTCAAGGCGCTCAACAAGAGGTCGGGGTCGAGCAAATATTCATCGGTCAGGATCAGCGTCGGGATGCCTCTCAGGAGGCCTCCAAGATACTCCCATGCTGCTGCAACAAGTGCCCCCGACTTCTGAACGACTGCCACCTCGGCGTCATCAAACGGAAAGCATCGCCACATCCAGTTCAGTCGATTGAGTATTGCTGTCTCGGGTATGAGCACGCCTTTCGCTTTACCCGTGGAGGATGACGTGTAAATCAGGCTCGCTGCGTCCTTATCAGGCCGCACCACCTCGCGGTGCGACGCCCGAGTGGGGCAGGATCTGGCCTGCAGGGAAGACACGCTAACGGACGGGACACCGAAATCGATCTCTTCATCCGCGCGGGCGTGGATCAGCAGCTTGGCACGGCTATCTCTGATGATGTGGCTGATCCGTTCCTTCGGGTAATCTGGCGATATAGGCACGACAGTCGCCTGCACGGCTCGGATGGCCAAAGTTGTAGCGGCCACATCTGGTGACCGATCGATCAGCATGGCGACCATGTCGCCCTGCCCTACCTCGCAGGTACGCAGAGCGGACTGGATCGCCGCCATGCGCTCGCGCAGTTGGCCGAACGTGACTTCTCCGAACTCGCCGAAATACGCCACCCGGTCGTTCTTTGCGCTGACGTGATTGAAGGCCTGCACGAGCGAAGGCTCGTTCTCGTATACCTGTTCGGGGCCCTTGAGCGCGTCCAGCATGGCGACCTCCGAGGGGCACAGGCAGTCCAGGGCGACTATCGGCTCAGCAGGACTATCGACACAGGCAGCAATAAGCTGGCGAAGGTTGGCGGCCATGCGAGCGATCAGCTCACCTGAAAAAATGTCTTCTGCATATGCCAGTTGCAGCGCGATCTCATCGCCCTGGTCTTGCGCATATAGGGTAAGGTCGAACTTTACATAACCTGTGTCATACTCACGAAACGTCAGATCCAAATCGCGTCCGGCCGGCGGCTCCTGGGGTTCGGAGTACATATTGAACATGACCTGGAAGATCGGAGATCGACCAGCTTCGCGGTACAATCGGGCGTCCCTCACCATCCAACTGAAAGGATACGCCGAATTCGCGATGGCATCGCTGACAAGGGTTTGCACACGCGTCACGTGAGCCACAAAGGACTTGTTGACATCGATCGTGGTTCGGATTGGCAGCATATTGAGGAAGAAACCAACGATCTCCTCGGTGCCTGTTTGGTCACGCACGACGTGCGGTATACCGACAATGACATCGTCCTGACCGCTATACATCCGCAACAGCAGCTTAAAGCATGCCAACAGCATCGTGGATGTGGTGCACCTGTGCCGATGAGCAAAACGCCTCACTTGATCCGACAGTTCTTCACCAAGCGGAGCCGCATGCGAGGCCCCGCGGTAGGAATTTCCTTTCGGCCGGGGTCGATCGCTCCCTAGCAAAAGCGCGGGCGGGTTGTCGCCAATCTGCCCACGCCAATAGCGCTGCTGCTCGACCAGCGATTCCGGTGTAACGTGTACAGCTTCCCAGTGCGCATAGGCCGAGAGTGACACACGATGCTGCGGAGAAAACGGGGAAGCATTGGAGTATCTCGTTCGCAGGTCTCTGAGCAGGATCGAGATTGACCAGGCATCTATAATGATTTCGTGCGCGGTTATCAGTATTAGATGATCATCTGGGGCAAAGCGGATCATGCGCGCACGAAACAAACGGCCCTGGCTGAGATCAAAGGCGTCATTGAGCTCGGTCTGCCGCATCTCCGCCACAAGCGCCTCAGCCTCTTTTGGCGTAAGGTGATCAGCGTGAACCAATTCTAAGTTGGGGTGCGGATTGTCAAAAATCTGGACAGGCCCGTCGTCGTCGCTGAAACGAGCCGAGAGCGCGTCGTGAGCCCCGACGACATCGATCCAAGCTTCATTGAAGGCAGTGGGATCGATTGCTCCTCGTATGCGCAGGCCGCCTTGAATGATGTAGTTCCTCGCGTCCGGATCGAGCTGCCAGAGGAACCACAGGTGTTCCTGCACCCGTGTCAGCGTTGACCGTCCGTGCTTCTGGCCCGCGGGAGGCATGTTGTGCGTGGTTTCCGATCGACTTGACAGCGATGCTGCCAGCGACCTGACGGTCCCATTTAGCACCAGCCTGAAATCCATCTTCGCCCCGAACTGCCTCTGCAGCCGGGCTAGTACAAGCATCGCCCGCAGTGAATCCCCGCCAAGGTCCATAAACCGGTCGTTCACGCCGATACCTTTGATGCGAAGAACGCTGGACCAGATATCTCGCAGCTTGGTTTCGAGTTCCGTCTTTGGTTCCTCGAAGGAACTCAGCAGCTGAGGGCGAATAGTTGTGGCGTCCGGCAAAGCTGCAAAGTCGACTTTCCCGTTTCTGGTAATTGGAATGCGATCGACATGAATGATTCGGTCCGGGACCATGTAGGCAGGAAGCATTTCGGCAACAAAGCTTCGGAGTTCGCTTTCCAAGACTTCGGGAGAGGCCGACACGTAGGCCACTATCCGTCTTGGCCTGTTGCTTCCGTCGGCCTTGGTTATGTCTCTTGCTGTAAGCTTCACGCCTTTATTGACGGGTGCTATGGCGACGGCGCCACTAACCGAAGGATGGGCGCAGAGACGAGACTCGATCTCTCCAAGCTCGACCCGGTGCCCGCGAATCTTGACCTGGCGATCTCGTCTGCCAAGACATTCCAGCAGCCCGTCAGCTCTGAAGCGTCCGAGATCACCAGTTTTATAAAGGCGCCGATGGGATGGATGGCTGGAGAACGGGTTTGGAAAAAAAGCATCTTTGGTACGCGCGCTATCGTTGATGTAGCCAGCAGCGACACCGACTCCGCTGACACAGATCTCGCCGACTTCGCCCGTCCTGCACGGCCGCCATCCATCGGCGACATAGACTTCAAGATTGGAGATCGACCGACCGATCGGTACATAGGCGTCAGCTGTACCCGGCGGGATAGAAACCACATGGTGTGTAACCCCGTCAGCACATTCTGTCGGGCCATAGTGATTGAGAATTGGGACTTGGGGATACAGTGCCAACCACGCGCGCGCCAAGGCAGGCGTCAGCGGCTCGCCGACCGTGGAGATCATGCGCAAGGCACTGAGGGGTCGCTCGTCGACCGGGAGTGTCTGCAGAGAGTCAACAAATATGGCAAGCACCGATGGGACAAATTGAACAATTGTGACGCCCTGTTCCCCGAGCGCCTTGAGAAGAGCGATCGGAGATCTAAGCGTCGCATCGTCGATAATCGCGACGCGGCTTCCAACGCATAGGCCTGCCAAGAGCTGCCACAGCGAGATGTCAAAGCAATGCGAAGCAGTTTGAGCGATGCAGTCCTTTTCGGTCAGCTCGAGCGCATCGATCTTGGCCGTCAAATGGTTGTTTAGTCCAGCGCGCTCGACCATCACACCTTTTGGCCAACCCGTCGAACCGGACGTAAACAAGATGTAAGCCAGGCCGCGTTCAGCCGATGAGGGCATCACGGAAGCGGCACTGTCCCCTGTTAACGCGGTCTGCACCGCCATGAATTCTCGATTGCCATGGCTGTTTTGTTGAAGCACGCCAAGGGTCTCCGGTCGCTCTTTCCCGATAATCAGAGTGCATCCACTCTGCTCGAGAATGAATGAAGTGCGTGAGGCGGGTAAAGATGGATCGAGCGGCAAGTATGTCGAGCCGGCCTTCAGGATTGCGATTACTATAGCTGCCCAATTGGGATCTCGTTCACCCCAATAGCCCACGATCGCTCCCACCGCGCAGCGCTCTCGTAGAGTGCTCGCGATGCTGGCCGACATGACGCGCAGCTCACCATAGGTGAGTTCCGCCGCGCCATGCGTAATCGCGATTCTGTCCGGAAACGCTGCTCCGATCTTATCGATAGCCGCGATCACATCGGTGAACCGACGGCCGACCAGATTGTACTTCTCACGTGGATTTTCGTTAAACATGCGCATCCAGCTCTGCGCCGCTACTTGCGCCGCACTCGAAACCTACAATTTTTAGGGTATGCCCCGTTCTGGGAGTCCAAGTTGCGCCGGCGGTCCCGGTCAACCACGAACAAGGTCGGAATTTCCCACAGCCTCGGGCCCTCCAAAGCTTGTTCATTTCGCCTGCGCGGTCGAGCGCGATCCGATGCATCAGACTCGGACCTTCTCTGTCAGCCTCACGCGTCGAATTTTGGTGCGCTCATCTCTCCCGTTAGAGCGTGTTCATGAGTGCAACTACGACCTCAACTTTGCAGTCCTGTATTTCTGCTGCATCCATAACAGATGGTGCATGGCGGCCACATGGTCGGCACAACGCAAGATGCTTCGATGCCAAGGCTGCAAGTTCGTGATGGGCTGCCCAGGCGGCCAGGCCTCCGACCGGGGCTCTATCTGCAAGACATGTTGCTCTCCAAAGCTATTGCCACAGGCTGCGCGACACTATGCGCGAGACGAAGCAGCCCTCACGCAATGTTCCCGCATCTCAATGAGCAAAGGCCGTGCCAACGCGCTCAGCCGGGGGAAGCACATGATGCGCGTCGAAAAACCACAATATCTAAGATGGCAGGTGTAATGAACCTGACATGTTACTGTCAGGTTTTGGACACGCATCACGAGCATCGCACCGCCACAAGCGTACGCCGCTACGACGTTGTTCTGTGCTATGCGCGGACAGGGTCAAATAGCCGCGGCCACGGCAGATGCCGAGGTCCCGCTCCATTACGCACCGGCGGGGACTTACTCACCTGGTGTGGTGATAGAGGATCTGGACCGGCAGCATCCTGGCCCTGCAGTTCAGCGCCGGCTCGGCCGCGCATGGCGCTCTTGAAGGGTTTTAAGCCGGTCGGTTCTGCACCTGGGGTCTCGATTCCATCCTGACCCCATCGATGGCGCGTCTACGCCGAACCCGCGCGCATTGCCGACCAGGCTTCAACCTCGAGGCGCCCCGGCTGCCAGAAAATCCGCAAACGGCATAGCCAGGCTGCGCCCCACCCAAATGCGGGCTCGAGCTGCCATCCACTGCGCGGTTCGCCCTGCGGACATCAGACAGCGCTGCGCACGATGATCAGCACCGCGCGCCCATCGCTCAAACCCCCCAACCGGGCAAATCCAACGCTGGAAACGAACTCGAAACTGGATAGAGATTGGGGCCGAGGTCAGTAGTTATCCGTCTGTCTTCTGGCCGCTTCAGTGTCCTCGTCCTGTTTCCGCCGGCCGAGCCTCCAACCGGGTTTTCAGGCAACCCTAAGAGGAAACGGCAGATCGTGGTGTCTGTTGCCCTGGTCGCCGCATGATCAGCACGTCGCCAAATCGCATCGAGGCGTTGCAACAGATCTTTCAAAGAAATTCATAGACTCTTAGCAACTCCAAACCGCTGTGAATGGTACGCTTGTCGAGACATGTAAAGTCGGGCAGGTCGAAACCGACATGGCCTTTCGGGAGCATGCAAGATGCGGAGAACGCCAATGACAAGGTCCGAAGGACGAGTGCCCCATTTTCCTATATGACGTGATGCTTACCAATGATGACACTTGTCAGTCGCCTTCGCACGGCAGCGCATCTTGATCGCCTTCGAATACTGGGGCTTTGCGCGCATGCAGACCTAACTGTCGGTGAACTGGCTGAAATTCTAGGTCTGCGCCGCGAGCGGGTTGTGCACCATGTCCGGCTACTCGCCAGAGCCTCGTTTCTTTGCAGCGACGAACAACACCCGTGGCGCTCATACCACCTCAAAACGCGAGGCAAGGACAGTAGGCTGGTTCAGTTTCTGGTCGATCTCCTGCCCCACGCCGACGGCTGTCATGAACGAGACCTACGGCGACTCGAAGCGATGCAAAGCGAGCGGTCTAAAGGACTGCCTGCCTGATCGTGAAATAGTTCAATCAAGTTGGAGCGCGATCCCTCGATGGACAATTCCGCCGACCGCACTGGCCTACCCGACAGATGTGTGCCGTCGCGGTTGGCCGAGGTTGATAGCCGCGTTCACGAACTGCTTCTGAGGCAGGAGCGACAGGAGCGGACGACGCTCAAACTGATCGCTTCGGAGAATTTTGCCTCTTCGGCCGTGCTGGAAGCGACCGGCTCGATTTTCACGAACAAGTACGCCGAGGGGTACCCAGGTGCCCGGTATTACGAGGGAAACGAGATCGTCGATGAGCTTGAGAAGCTCGCCATTGAACGCCTGAAGGCGCTATTTGGCAGCGAACACGCTAACGTCCAACCTTATTCCGGCTCGCCGGCGAACCAAGCTGTCTATCGCGCACTTTTGAGCCCCGGAGACAAAGTGATGGGCTTGCCTCTTCCCAGTGGCGGTCATCTGACTCATGGATGGGCGGTCAACTTCTCAGGAACTGATTATAAACGCGTTCCCTATCGGCTCCACGAAGAATCCCAGCAAATCGACTATGATCGCTTGCGCGAGACGGCCAAGCAGGAACGGCCAAAACTCATTTGGGTCGGCGGAACTGCTTACCCGCGTGTCTTTGACTACGCCACGATGGCCGAAATCGCGTCGGAGGCGGAGTCCTATCTCGTGGCCGACATCGCGCACATCAGTGGCCTGATCGCCGCGGGAGCGCATCCCAATCCCGTAGCATATTGCGACGTCGTCAGCAGCACGTCCCACAAGTCAATACGGGGCCCCCGCGGGGGCTTCATTCTGTCAAAAAATGAAGATCGCTATCAAGCGCTCTATCATCTGGATAGCAAAGTCAATCTCGCCAAGCGACTAGATCGGGCGGTCTTCCCTCAACTGCAAGGCGGGCCTCATATGAATGTCATCGCTGCGCTAGCTGTCGCTTTGCAGGAAGCCGCGAACCCGTCCTTCCGTAGCTACGGTCAACAGATCGTCAAAAATGCCAAGTCCCTCGCCAAGGGGCTCATGGAGCGAGGTTATGACCTGGTCACGGGCGGGACTGACAATCACATGCTGATCCTCGATCTTCGGGAGCGACCATTGCCCGGAAAGGCCTATGCCGAGCGACTGGCAAAGGCCGGCATCATCACGAACTTCAACATGGTGCCGGGCGACCGGCGGCATCCGGCGCTCACAAGCGGAATTCGGTTGGGGACACCCGCGGTAACGTCCATGGGTATGCGCGACCAAGAAATGGTGCAAATCGCTGGCTTCATCGACTGCGTCCTCCGGCGGCCAGACGACGAAGGTCTCCATGCCCAGGTGCGAAAGGACGTTGCCGACCTGTGCACTGCGTTCGAGGTGCCGGGCATCACCGACCGGCAAGGCAGCTGAAGCAGAGCGCCCCGACAACTTTAACACCCGAAACGAGGCATTTCATGGCTAGGCAGTTCGTGTTCTCTTCCGAGTCGGTTGGCGCCGGCCACCCGGACAAGTTGGCCGATAACATCTCGGATTCAATCCTCGATGCATTGCTCCGCTTCGATCCGAAAGCGCGCGTCGCTTGCGAAACGTTGGTCAAGACATGTGAAGCCTTGGTGAAGACAGGGACAGTCGTTCTGGCCGGCGAAATTACCAGCAATGCAAGGGTTGATTACAGCCAAGTTGCCCGCAATACGATTCTCGATATCGGATATGATGATGAGGCCATCGGTTTTGACGGCCGGCGGTGCTCCGTCGTTGTGGCCATAACTGAGCAGTCGCCCGACATCAGCCAAGGCGTTGACGAGGGCAAAGGGCAGGATCTCGACCAGGGAGCTGGAGATCAGGGCCTCATGTTCGGCTACGCATGCCGCGAGACTGATACTCTGATGCCCTTGCCGATCCAACTCGCCCACTGCCTGACAAAAAGACAGGCGGATGTGCGGAAGGCAGGAGAACTCAGTTGGTTGCGTCCTGACATGAAATCCCAGGTTTCGGTGCGCTATGAAGGCTTGCGCCCCATCGCATTGGACACCATCGTCGTGTCGACGCAACACGATGAGCAGGTATCCCAAGAGACGGTCCGCGAGGGCGTGATTGAGGAAATCATAAAGCCAGTCCTACCGCCCCACCTGGACGCCGAAGGCGTCCGAATTCTGGTCAACCCGACGGGGCGGTTCGTAGTCGGTGGGCCACGCGGCGACTGCGGCCTCACTGGGCGCAAGATCATCGTCGATTCCTACGGCGGGATGGGGCGCCACGGCGGCGGCGCTTTTTCGGGCAAGGACCCGTCCAAGGTTGACCGCTCGGCTGCCTATGCGGCTCGTTATGTCGCGAAGAACATCGTCGCTGCGGGACTTGCGGACATCTGCGAGGTGCAGATTGCTTACGCGATCGGCGTGGCCAGTCCGGTTTCCGTCATGGTCAATACATTCGGGACCGCGAGAATTCAGGAGAAAAGGATTGAGCAACTCATTCTTGAGCTGTTCGACCTCAGACCAAAGGGCATTATCAAGATGCTTGATCTCTTACGCCCGATATACCGCAAGACAGCGACATACGGGCATTTCGGCCGTGAAGAGCCTGAGTTCACCTGGGAGAGGACTGACAGAGCCGACGAATTGCGTCGCGAGGCAGGGCTCGCCGCCCCGTGAGGGCCGGCGCCGAGTCGATTGGGAAGCGAAAAGTCCATTCCAACTGGCCACACCCACGCCGGGCCAGCGCGGCAAGAAACCGGCTCGGGTTTTTGGTGGAGACATTGATGCCGGATTATGACGTGCTTTGCATCGGCAATGCCATTGTCGACATCATCGCCCAGTGCGAGGAGGACTTCCTCGAGACCAACGGCATCATCAAGGGCGCGATGAACCTGATCGACACGCAGCGCGCCGAACTGCTCTACAGCCGCATGGGTCCGGCGATCGAAGCCTCCGGCGGCAGCGCCGGCAACACGGCGGCCGGTATCGCCTCCTTCGGCGGACGTGCCGCCTTCTTCGGCAAGGTCTCCAACGATGCGCTGGGCGATATCTATGCGCATGACATCCATGCCCAGGGCGTCGCCTTCGACACCAAACCGCTCACGGGCGAACCGCCGACGGCGCGATCGATGATCTTCGTGACGCCCGACGGCGAACGCTCGATGAACACCTATCTCGGCGCCTGCGTCGAGCTCGGACCGGAGGATGTCGAGGCCGACAAGGCATCGGGCGCCAAGGTCACCTATTTCGAAGGCTATCTATGGGATCCGCCGCGCGCCAAGGAGGCGATCCGGCAGACCGCCAGGCTGGCGCACGCGGCCGGCCGCGAGGTTTCGATGACGCTGTCGGATTCGTTCTGCGTCGACCGCTACCGCGACGAGTTCCTCGACCTGATGCGCTCGGGCACCGTCGACATCGTCTTTGCCAACAGCCACGAGATCAAGTCGCTCTACCAGACATCGTCCTTCGACGAGGCGCTGGCAAAGATCCGCAAGGACTGCCGGATCGCCGCCGTGACGCGGTCCGAAAAAGGATCGATCATCGTGCGCGGTGACGAGACCGTGGTCATCCAGGCGACGGCGATCCGGGAACTCGTCGACACGACCGGCGCCGGCGACCTCTACGCCGCCGGCTTCCTGCATGGCTACACGCAAGGCCGCGACCTCAAGACCTGCGGCGACCTCGGCTCACTGGCCGCCGGACTGGCGATCCAGCAGATCGGCCCAAGGCCGAGGCAGAACCTGCGCCGCGAGGCGGAGCAAGCCTGGCTGCTCTAGTTGGCGGCAAGACCAGATCCACCCGGTGCGAGCTGTTCAATGAACAGCGGGGGCAAAGAGGGATCTCAGGATCCGAGGCAGCAGGATCAAGGCTATGTCGGCACCGTTCAAGACAGGCAGGTGGCGGCGCCCCTGACCAGATCACGCTCGTCGTAGCTTGACTGGACGGGAACGTTGATGCCGCGCGTATAGAGGAGGGATCAACAGTCTCCTCTGAGGACTGCTGGGTTGCTGATGTTTCAATCTCGTCCCGACAAAGTGCAGCCCTCTGAATCCCGAAAGCGGAGTCGCATCTCCGCTCTGCGCCCGAGGGGATCACCGTAGTGCCGTCAATTGCCGCCTCGACATCTTTGCTTTCTACACACTCCAGGTGTGCATCAGGGGTGAGATGCAGCAACTCGGACTGGCCCAGCCAGCTGTCGGGTTGAGCGCCGGCAGGAAGCACAGCGCCTCGCAGCGCTCTTCGACGGCCCGATATGTCCTTCAGAGGCATCGAATGTCCTATCCATCGTCGCACTGGCTTCGGCCGCATGGGCTTCTCCACCAGGCCTCATTTGCTGCGCGCTTCACCCGGCGGACAGCAGACCGCGAAGCCGCCACGGCCGCGAAAATCTCGTGATGGCGGCTCGACTGCGCGACCGGCCCGCCATTTTGGGGCGACGTCCAGTGCAGTTGCCTGGCGTCGACCTCGCCCTTCATCTCTTGACCGCATGTTGCCTCGTCCTCTCAGCCAGCCGAGCCTCCCGACAGCCGGATAGATGATGACGATCCCCTCCTGGAGAATGTCTCGTTTGAAAAGCGTGACGGTCTGCGCCGCCTTATTTCCTCCGGCCGATCGCGTACCGTCTGCGGTTCTGCCGCGCTCGCGGCGAAACGCAGTCACTCTACCGTGCAACACACAATGGAAATACGACAGGCGCACCAGAAATGGTGGGGTCCGTGTCAAAGATTTCTAGGTAAACCCGCGAAAGCGAAACGGCATCTCTTGGTTTTGGCGTCGAGCAAGCTTTGCCTTTTGGCGCTTTTACGCTTCGAGCGGGCAGAATACCCGCAACCGATCCCGTGTGTATGAGTGCAACGTGTCAGAGCCGGATCTGCCAAATGCGGGCAAAAACGTCTGACCTGAGAAGAGACATAGGCACCTTGCCGACGCGTCATGTGTCTTGGCCTTTGGATTTCAAGAAGTCAGGGATGTGGGGCCCTCGATTCGGCGCTGAGGCCATTGATGATCGCCGGCATGTAGGCGATCGGATTGACGCCGCCGACTTGGCAGGCCGCGGTGGGCTCGAACAGCAAGCCGGCCGGAGTTCTCGATGTCTACTGGGCTTCGGGCGGTTCAATGCGTGGCCTGATTGCCGGTTGATCAGCGCGGTCGCAGTTACTCGCTCTCGGTGCAACCTATGCGCAACACCAAAATGTCACATAATGACATAAACATTTCTTTATGCGGTATTGACACACAGTTCCCTGCTGTGATTGTCTGCATGCCGTGGTTCTCCGTACGGCACTGCCGCATGGAGCTAAGAGGGAAGCCGGTGCGAGGCCGGCGCTGCCCCCGCAACTGTTAGCGGTGAGCCAACCCCACTCATGTCACTGAGGCGACAGCCTCGGGAAGACGGGGAGAAGCTATGACCCCGCGAGCCAGGAGACCTGCCACGACGAACTTTGTCCACGGGCGGGGTGTCTCGGTGGCCGCAGCAGCCCGGCGTTCGTGCCGGCCTACGAGGCGCCTTCTTGTCCCCACGCCCCAACCATCGGGGTATGGCATGACTGTCTCTCAGCAAATTCCTGTGGCAACGCTCGGTGTGCCGCGGTTCGGTCGCCGACGAGAACTGAAATTCGCGCTTGAAAGCTACTGGTCCGGAAAATCTTCCGCTACCGACCTTCTCACAACGGCGAAAGCGCTGCGTGCCGCCAACTGGGAAGAGCAGCGCGATCGCGGTGTGTCGAAAATTCCGTCGAACGACTTCTCGCTCTACGACCATGTGCTCGACACTGCAGAAATGGTCGGCGCGGTGCCGTCCCGATACGCCTGGAGTGGCGGCGAGCTCCCGCTCGACATCTACTTCGCCATGGCGCGCGGCGACCAAGGCCAGACGGGGAGCTGCGGGCACTCTGATCAGGAGCGTGCGGCTGGCCCTGCCCTGACCGCGATGGAAATGACCAAATGGTTCGACACCAACTATCACTACATCGTGCCGGAACTCGACGATGATCAGACGTTTGCCCTCTCGTCGACGAAACCGGTTGATCACTTCCTCGAGGCTAAAGCCCTCGGCATTCATACACGCCCAGTCATCCTTGGACCTGTCACCTTCCTCAAATTGGCGAAGTCACCTGCCGAGGGTTTCAATCCCATCGCGCTGCTGCCGCGGCTTCTGCCCGTCTACGAGCAGCTCCTGCGGAGGTTGAAACTTTCGGGAGCCGATTGGGTGCAGATCGACGAGCCGGCGCTTGTGCTGGATCTAAACCCGAACGAACAAGCGGCCTTTGAATTTGCCTATGGGCAGCTGTCAAATGCCGCGCCCGAACTGAAGATCATGCTGGCTACCTATTTCGGTGCGCTGGGTGACAATCTCGACACGGCGATTTCGCTGCCCGCAGCCGGACTGCATCTCGATCTTTCGCGCGCTCCCGAACAGTTGGAGACGATTGGTCGGCTCGCGCCTAAGGATCTGGTGCTGTCGCTTGGCTTGATCGATGGCCGCAACGTCTGGCGCGCGAACCTGCCTGCCATTCTCGACCGCATCAAGCCGATCGTCGCCGGCTGGCCCTTGGACCGCGTCGAAATTGCGCCGTCGTGCTCGATGCTGCATGTGCCCATGGACCTTCGGATGGAGACGGCACTCGATGCCACCATCAGGTCGTGGCTCGCCTTCGCCGCGCAGAAGACCGACGAACTGGTGGTGCTGGCGAGGGCGCTGTTCGAAGGCAGGGATTCAGTGGCAGACGAGTTGACAGCTTCCGCCGAGGCTGCCGCTGCTCGCGCAGCGTCCGCAAAGGTCCATGATCCGCTTGTTGAAGGTCGGATCGCCGGCATTGACGACAGCATGAAGCAACGAAAGAACCCTTTCCTCGTGCGTTCCACGGTCCAGGCCCGCACGCTAAGCCTGCCCCCGTTCCCAACCACCACCATAGGATCATTCCCGCAGACGACTCGGGTGCGCAAGGCCCGCTCCGCCCACAGGAAGGGCGAACTCAGCTATCTCGACTACGACAGCTTCCTGCAGAACGAGACCAAGACTGCCATTCGCTGGCAGGAGGAGATCGGGCTGGACGTGCTGGTGCACGGCGAGTTCGAACGAAACGACATGGTACAGCATTTCGGCGAGCAGCTGTCCGGCTTCGCCTTTACCCAGAATGGCTGGGTGCAAAGCTATGGCTCGCGCTACGTGCGCCCCCCGATTATCTTCGGCGACGTATCGCGCCCCAATCCGATGACGGTGCGCTGGTGGGAATTCTCCCAGTCGCTTACGCAAAAGCCAGTCAAGGGAATGCTCACAGGCCCTGTGACCATTCTTAACTGGTCTTTTGTCCGCGACGACATTCCCCGCTCCGAGGTCTGCCGCCAGATCGCGCTCGCCATTCGCGATGAAGTGACGGACCTGGAAAGATCTGGCGCAAAGATAATCCAGATCGACGAGGCGGCGTTTCGCGAAGGCTTGCCGCTGCTAAAGCGCGATTGGCAAGTCTATCTGGACTGGGCGGTCGAATGCTTCCGGCTGGCCTCGACGGGTGTAGAGGACGCGACCCAGATCCACACTCACATGTGCTATTCGGAGTTCAACGCGATCATCGACGCGATCGCTGAGCTGGACGCGGATGTAATTTCGATTGAGACATCGCGCTCGGCAATGGAACTGCTGGACGCCTTTACGAGCACCAAATATCCGAACGAAATCGGTCCCGGGATCTATGACATCCACTCACCGCGCGTTCCGGAAGTCGCCGAGATTTCGGCCCTCCTCATGCTTGCGCGCGAGCGGCTCTCCGACCGGCAACTTTGGGTAAACCCGGACTGCGGCCTCAAAACGCGCAAATGGGATGAGGTCCGCCCTGCCCTCGTGAACATGGTCGCTGCAGCACTCGCGCTCCGGGAGAGAGTGCAGGCCTGAGGCTTTGCCAAATTGTCGTTATATGGTGCGTCACCGACTACTGGTAACGCAAATTTCCGCGAACCCCCTCGGTCCGCAGAACGCTATCAACCACCTTGGATAAGCTGCCTGAACATTATCTGGCCGGCCTCACCTTGGATACTGGCGTGGTGCCACCGCGAGGGGCAGACGACGGAAGCGTCGTCTGCCCCTTGATATTGTATCGGGCACTTGGCGTCGGTCGCGACCGCCTCGCGGCCTCGCCTCCGTGATGGTCCGTCATACCGTTGTTTGGGGCTTTCCGAAGCTCAGGCCACTCACTTTCCCGAGGTCTGCGAAACAGGTCTAGGCGTCGTCGAGGTTTCAGCCGGTAAGATAGGATAACCCCCTTACGTGACGCTATGATCTACGAGGCATTGGCAGAGCCAAACATCCGCGTACGTCCTCAACCCTCGATCAGATTGACGTTTCTCTAAGCCAGGCCCGGAGCCGTTGCTGACCAGTCCTTGCTCTCAATCAATGTTTTCACGACCTTGGGGATCAACTTGCGGACCGGGGACACGGCTGGAGAGAGCTCATCTTTCGGGTTGACCGCAAGCACAACGGAACGGGTGATTACTGGATCGATGATCTTAACGGTGCGGACCTGGCCTTGAGACGCCTCTTTCCGAATAGCGGACGGGGCAAGGATGAATATGCCTTTCCTTCCATGACCATATCGATGATCGTGGAAAGGGAGTCGACTTCGAATTTTATGTCCAAAACACAGTCGTGCTGGGCGACGACATCAGCCACCGAACGCCTGACATTGTTGTTGCGCGTGGGCACCGCCAGCGGGAACGCATGCAGGCCGGCGAGCGGTATCGAATCTTCAAAAGGCAGTTCACCCGGCAGTACCACTAAACAAAACTCCTCGCGGGCCAGCACCGTCATTGGCCCCACGCTCTCGGCAGAGCGATAAAGGACTGCCAGGTTGAAACGGCCGGTAGCGATCCACTCCTCCAGTGGCGCTGTCATGCCCTCGATCATCTTAAGCGAGATCCTTGGCAATTCGCTTCTTACCGATTCAAGCAGGGGACCACTGAGGACGCGGGAGGCTCCGGACGGAATGCCAATGGTCACCTCCCCCGAAGGAGCAGCCACAGTTTTGGTCAGTTCCGCCTCAGCGAGCTGAATTTCCTTCAGGATGATCCGCGCGCGCTCAAGCAGCTTGCCTCCCGCCGCCGTGACGCTGATGCCGGTCCTGTCGCGAACCAGAAGCTGGGTGCCGAAGCCATCCTCCAGCTGACGCACATGCAGGCTTAGATCGCTTTGAGCAATGTTGAGTATCGCGGCTGCTTTCGTGAAACTGCCGGCTTCGACGATGCCGACAAAGTATCTTAGCTGCCTGATGCCCGCGATGAACAAATCCAACCAGGGCATGATCCCCAGTCCTTTTTTATCTATCTCGACACGAGATGACAGGCAAGACAAACCGTCCGCGCCAATCTCTTACCGTTCAACGAGGATGCAAAGTCTTGACGCTCCGATCTGGCTGTTCGTCCGTCCGGACCTGCCGGCCACCGCGGGGCTCGTTGCGCTCAACGGTCGGAGCTGACACTGACGCTGGGCGGCACGCCAGCCGCGTTTCGGCAAATGAAATTCACGAGAAGCGCTGCGGGACGACAGTTTCAGCGCGGCCGTTGAGGTCGCCGTGGCGATCAATCGACGAACGGTGAGGAATACTCCTGTACATGCGCCAGACTTGCGCGCACACGCAGAAAGAAAATCCAAAATCGGACTCTTCTGTTGCGGCAACCACTAGCCTTAACTCACCAAGTGCCTCGGGTTGCTTCAATTATCGTTGCCACATCGTTCCGATGATGGAACTCCTGCAGCGAAGTCAGTGCTCTTAAGAAGTCACGCACATCCACTTCAATGTCTGCAAAGTCGGACGCAGGATCGAGATGAGCCACAGCTATTTCAACGCCCGCATACCCTTTCGCTCGCGTCGTGCGCCAGTTCCGCTCGATGATCGCTGCCAGAGCGCGCTCCATACCGATCGCGTCGCGCGTCTCGATACGCATTTCAGCCGTGCCCATCTTGGCTTTGAAAAGGAGCTTTGTCGCCCCGTCCTGGCAGCGCATGGGGGAGATGGATGATCGAATCGTCATGGCCCGCTTTCTCTATCCAGGCAATGCGAATGGCCGGGAATTCTGCGGTCGCGATTTCATAGACGCCCTGATGGAAGGCCGTCATGCGGGTGTCGCGCTTCTTTGAATATCCCGCGCGGGCATCGGCGATCGTCTCCCGCAAGACCTGAATCTTGAATGCATGCCGAATTTCGTCCTGGCTTACGAGCCAGGCGACGATCCGTTCGTAGGTCAGATATCCGTTCAGAAAATCCTTCTCCTCGGCAAGCAGCGCGTCCACCTATCGTTGCGGGGCGGCGAGAATGACAAGGAACGTATCCCATAGGCCGTTCGCAACGCCTTCGTCGCCGCGCATTCGGTATCGCTCGAACTGCCGCGCCATCCTGATCGCCCGGATTTTATTCTCGACCAGAAGGCCGCAGCGGCTCCCTTCATTTTCAAGCACGAGTTCGACATCGGTTTCGCCAAGCGAACTTTCGTGAACGCTTCGTCTTGCCGACTTAATCGAATACGGCTGCGTCATTCCGAGATGGCCAGCAACCGCCGTGATGAATTGCGGTTCCGAGCCCGCCAGTTCGCAAAGGATGAGATCGGTCATGACCTCCTCGACACGATTCAGCGTGCGGCTATCTGCGAAGACAGGCGAACGGGTCTCCATGGATTTCTTCTCCTCCCTCAAGGACAGCGCAGCGGACGCATCCGCTCCGGGTAAAGATGCAGGCGTTCATTCCTATACGGGTACAGTAACTCCTTCCTATCGCCCCATGACGGTGAGAGTTGGCCGCCCCCAAAGAGTTTGCACGGTGCGGCCGCGAGAACGCCCCTTGTGGCGCCCTATTCTATTTGGATGACAAGGCTGCGCGGCAGAACCAATGGGAAGAAATTTCCCGGAGCTACGATGGCTGCGCATCCAAGCGTCGCACTTACCAAAGAAAGAATGCAGTTCCTGCCGCAGCCATTGTCCTACCCCGTTTTTACACCAATCCCTCTTCTAGGCGAATGTAGGTGTTTTCTGATGCATGGCGTCGCCTGCTGAAATGTAAAGATGCGGTTGTTTTCGCGTCAATGGATTTCCTGGACGGATCGAAATGCACGATCTGAGGCAATTCGTTAAGACACATTACGGTATTCGTCACCAAGGAGGCAGCCCGGGGATGTGAAGCCTCCGGAGAAGCCACCAGTGCCAAGGGGACCATGATCTGCTGGGTTCGAACCGTATTCTTTTGGTCTTTGGCGCTCGCGGTCCTTGTGTTCGCCCTATGGTTCGGTATTACGACCTACAATCTCAATCCGCTGGCGCGTCTCGTCGTGGTTGCCATCATGGTGGGCTTCTCAGCACTGAGCCTGTTGGAGCTCAAGGGTCAAAGTGCGCCGGTTCTGCGGCGCGGAGTATCCGGCCCATGGGTTGGCCTTTGCGGCGGCGTAGGCGTTGACGGGAGACAGCGCCGGCGTCGCTTTACCGCGTGAGGTCTTGGCTGGTTACTTTGATCGACACGAACCACTCGATCGTGTGCGAGCGGATGCCTCATGTCGGGATTCGTGGCCGCGAGTATGCCGCATGCTGCAACATGCATCCGTCCGACTGCTCGGGAAACGGCATCATACGGATGCAGCAGCTTGTAGATCTCGTCGAGCACGAAGGCGACGCAGGCTGGCTCTGGCTGCCTCGTCCGTGCCCATGAACACCGGCTTCAGCAGCTCCAGATACCAGTCGCAGAACAAGGTTCCAGACGAAGCGGTGGGCAGCGTGCGCCGGCCGCCTCGTTGAAACTGCGCGACCTCGTTCATCTCGGCGAGCGCGCCGCGTTCCACAGCTTGGCGCCGAAATTGCGGTAGCCGGCGATGCGCGCCGGATCGAGCTTCATACCGCGCGCCTGCGCCGCCATGACGGTCAAGGTGAAACACAGCGCATCAGCGCGTATTCGTCGATGCGGTCGAACGGGTTGATGACGTTGCCTTTTGACTTCGACACTTTGACATTCTGCCCGCTTTGTTGCGCACCAGAAGGGAGAGGTGGCGGTGGGCGCTTCGGTCGCCACTTATGTAAGGCTCGTCCTCGCACTGAGCTATGGTGATGGAGCGCGATCAAGTGACAAGCCGTGTCCAACTCCGAAAGTTAGCATCTACTTACGGGCGCGATACAAAGGGCACTGGCTGAACCTGGCTGCCGGTGGCAGGGCTTGTCGACCGCTCGATCGAAAGAGCGAGACGAGGAAGAGACCCATCAGCCTGCAGAGCGGCAAGGCGCTCGCCTACCTCCCTGTCGGTCACCGTTAGCCGATGGTTTAGACGAAGATAGTCCGTCCATGTCGGGGTGCGGAATGTCTCGGTCCAAAGCGTCGGCTTCTGAAGGTCGCGCTGGAGGGTCCAGTCCCGCGCACCGGCACGGCTCTGAACGCGCCGCCTTTCGCGCATGCAGCGCAGAAATTCATCGATGTTCTCCTCGGCGATCAAGTACTCCACCTTGATCACGATCGGACCGCTCCTGGGCCTCGGATCAAGCGCTAGAGCCTTTCACGTTTTGACGGAAGCGTAGCCTGCGTTTTCGAAGTAGTGCTTGCATTCGGCCGCCTCGATGGTTTCGACGAGGTGGCCAATGTGGCGCCAAGTGTCCTCGACGGTACGTTTCTGAGCTTGGCGCATCCAGTGTTTGATCTTGGCGAAGGCCTGCTCGATCGGATTGAGGTCCGGAGAGTAGGGCGGCAGATACCAGAGCCTTGCGCCGGCAGCCTTGATCATCTGCCTGATGGCCGCCGACTTATGACTTCCCAGGTTATCCATGACGACGATATCGCCGGGCTTCAGCACGGTGACGAGCTGCTGCTCGACATAGGCGCGGAAGCACTGGCCGTTGATCGGGCCGTCGAAGACGCAAGGCGCCGCGAGCCGATCCCAGCGCAGCGCGCCGAGGAAGGTCAGCGTGCGCCAGTGGCCGTGTGGAGCCAGGCCGCGCAGCCGCTTGCCCTTCGGCCCCCAACCCCGCAGCGGAGCCATGTTGGTCTTGATCCAGGTCTCGTCGATGAAGACCAGGCACTGCGGATCGAGGCCAGTCTGCCAGGATCGCCATCGCTGACGCCTGCGGGCAACATCAGCGCGCGCCTGCTCAAGGGCGAACAGCGTTTTTTTTGAAGCTCAGGCCCTCGCGCCTCAAGAACATCCAGACCGTATTGTGCGAGACCTTGATCCCGCGTTCTTCCAACTCGTCCTTCAGCCGATGCAGCGTCAGTTCAGAGGTCTGATTGATCCGCTCCACGATGAAGGCCCGATGCGGCTCAAGAACGCGCTTGCGGTGTCCGCCCATCTTGCCCGGCGCCACCGAGCCGGTGGCACGGTAACGCTGCGACCACTTCACCACAGAGGAAACTGCAACGCCAAAGCGCGAGGCAACCGCACGACAGGTCTCCCCATCGCGAACTGCCGCTACTGCACGCTCACGAAGATCATTTGAAAGCGCTCGCGTCATCAGATGCTGGCCTCCAATCCAGACAGCATCTTGAATCACAAACATCCGACTTTGGGAATCCTACGATTCTCTCAAAGGAGGAAATGCTCTAGTTCTGGTGGTGTGAAGTCGAAGGCCCCTTGATCGGATTCTTCCCATAGCTGTATCGGCAATATCTTTCCCGCAGCTGCAACCAGCAGCAATGCCGCTGCAGCACCTTCCAAAGCCCACGTCAGGGAATAGTTCTGCGCGACAGTACCCCAGATCCAGCTTCCAGCTGCTATGCCGCCGTAGGTCAGAGCGTAATAGATCGACAGCGTGCGGCCAACCACCCACCTTGGGCTTGCCAACTGCACACACACGTCTGTACCGGTCCAGGTGACGACCCAGCCTGCCCCACCGATGGCAAGCGCGATCGCCGCCACAGCCACCGATGATGTGAGGGCCTGCAAAAGGCAACACGCTGCGCAGGCAATGGATGCGAGCGTGATCAATCGATTCTGGGACGTGATGTGTCTCAGGTAGCTATTGCCAATGCCGGCGATAAAGGCGCCAGTGCCGAAACCGGCCAACAGGACGCCGTAGACAATTGGACCACCGGCCAGTTGGTCGCGAACCAGCAGGGGGAGCAGAGCAAGGATCGAGATGCTTGACAGTCCGAACAGGGTTGCACGCACGATCGCCACTCTGATCTCAGAAGAGATCGCCGTGAAGCGCATGCCATCATGGATGGCCGTCGTCATCCTCTCGCGCGGAAGAGGCGAAGCGCGGACTTGCCATTTGGAGCGCAGGACAGCGCTCAACGGGACCAGGTCGCTCAGCGCTGCCAAGGCGAAAGCTGCCAGCGGGCCCAGCAACGCCAAAATCACACCGCCCAGCGCCGGTCCTATGCTTCGAACAACGTTGTAGCCCACCGACATCAGCGTCACCGCGGCGGGTATCTCGCGCTTTTCCAGAATATCACCGACCGAGGCGTGCCAGGCTGGATCATTCAAGGCAAAGCCGCACCCGGCCAAGAAACTCAGTCCCAGGATCAGCCATGGACTGACATAGCCCAGCCCCACAGAGAGAGCCAGCACCGTGGATGCCAACGCGATCAGGCAATGTCCGGCAAGCATCACCCCGCGGCGGCTGAAGCTGTCTGCAATCGCTCCAGCAAGGATCGACAAGAAGAAGGCGGGCAGTGCCGATGCGGCTTGCACGAGCGCAACCATTAGGTCGGAGGCCGAAATCGTGGCCATTAGCCAACTTATAGCAACGCTCTGCACGAGCCAGCCAAGGCTGGATATCTGCGTGGCTGTCCAAATCGAACGAAAGACCGGGTTCTGAAGAGGGATCAGTGTGGTTGCCACAAAGGGCGGGGAATCTTGACGCCGCATGACTTCTCACCTTCACGACGTAGTTCTTTCAGTCACTCAAAGCGGTGCGCTTGACGCACAGCCTGCGTCACAACCACGTTCCGATATCGCGCTCGCAACAAAGTTGATGTCGCATCCACGGTGATGATGCGCGATAAGTGTGCCAGTTGGGCGTCAGCTGGTCTGGGTCGCGCAGCCCGATGGGTTGCTGTCTGCCCTGCGACTCTTGGCCTGGACGGTGCTACCGCGCCGATGGACGGGTTGTCAAACTGCCGCGGTGCTTCGGGCGTTCATCAGGCACTGCAACGATGACAGGGCAGCATGACCAGTAGGCCGCCGGCGGTCATCGGGTGACGGTCCTCGACACCGATCCGCAACTGTCCGCCGTGGAGTGGAGTAAAAACAGTCGCCGCGCCGGGTACGCTCTTTCGAACAGCCACGTCATCTCTATCAGTCGACCGACGAACTGATCGATCGCCTGGCGCAATCCGACGCCGAGGACCTTCTGCTGTCGATGATCCAGCTGCTGCGGCAGGCCGACGCCAGCGTGCTTGAGACCTTTTTGTCACAACGGCCGACCTTCGCCTCCATCGCAACCGCCGGGACGCTCTACGAAGTCCAGCCCGTGAACAAGGCGGTGCAGGACGCTCGCGACCAGACGAATGCCCTGACCGCCGAGATCATCCGCAAACTGAACGGAGCCACCTCGCAATGAACGAGAAAAGCGATCGGACCGCAAACCAGCTGCCGCTGCCTGCCTTGAAACCGCGTGCCCGTTC
>NZ_JBWLUY010000027.1:0-45263 GCF_057784295.1 Mesorhizobium sp. CNPSo 4688 | reverse complement strand
ACCGGCGCGACTGGTGCAACTGGCGACACCGGGGCAACTGGAGCCACGGGTGATACCGGTGCCACAGGTGCGACTGGCGATACCGGGGCAACTGGAGCCACGGGTGATACCGGGGCCACCGGAGCAACTGGTGATACCGGTGCGACGGGTGCGACTGGTGATACCGGAGCAACGGGCGCTACTGGCGATACCGGAGCCACGGGTGCGACCGGCGATACCGGCGCGACTGGTGCGACAGGCGATACCGGAGCGACCGGAGCGACGGGCGATACCGGAGCGACCGGAGCCACGGGCGATACCGGAGCGACCGGAGCGACGGGCGATACCGGAGCGACGGGCGATACCGGAGCGACCGGAGCCACGGGCGATACCGGAGCGACCGGAGCCACGGGCGATACCGGAGCGACAGGCTCTACCGGAGCGACAGGTTCGACCGGCGCTACTGGTTCGACAGGTGCCACCGGCGCCACGGGCTCGGCTGGTGCTACAGGTGCGACCGGAGCGACCGGCCCGGGCGGTGAGACTGGTGATCACCACCATGGCAATAACGGCTTTGGCAATGGAGATCAGGATGCACCTGGTAATTCCGGGAACAATAACAATGCCGAAAACGGCCCTGGTCACAACCACGCCAAGGTCACATCCGACTCGCTCGGGCTGAAGGACTCTACGCAATTCCTGCAGTCCGGCTCGACTGACGGCAACGGCGGTTCCGGCGGCAATACCTCGTTCGGCCACCTGATCAGCCTGGCGGCGACTTCGGTGACGACGGACCTGCTGAATGTCCTCAAGACGATCAGCGGATTCGGCAACAACCAGAACAAGCCGTCCGGGGCGAGCACGGATCTCACCTCGGATCAGACCAAGCCTGGCGCCGGCTACGCCAGCAACGACCACACGGTCAAGACGTCCCTGAAGGATCTCTTGAAGCCGCATGAGTGAGTAGGCAATGGAGCTGGACAGGGACTGGTCCAGATTGAGAACAGGCGCGCGGGCTTCGCTGGAAAGCGGGGCCCGCGCGCTGATTATTCTAAAAAGCATCATCCCGCAGCGCTTGGCTTACCAACCATGGTCAGCCACCATGACCAGAGACCATCGATGAAACGTACGCGCGGACTTCGCGGGAGAGCGGAATTCTCACGTTCACTACCTCCAGACACGGATCGGCATGAGAGTCGCGCGGCGGATCGGTTCGGAGTACAGTGCTGCGTTACCGGAAACCTCGGCGGAAACGCCTCGGCCCGGGCGTTTTCGAATCCTCGCCCTGCGTACCGGATGAGAAGTCCATGGTAAACGTGCCCGTAAACGCCGAAAACCAGCCGGTCTCGATCCGTGCAAGCTCCGAAATCGACGATGCAGCGCGCCAGGCCGGCGTGCACAACGCTGCTCAGCGGCCTCCCGGCGGTCCCGCCGAGCGCAACCAGATCGCGCCACGCCTCAAGGCAGTACTGCAGGCCGCCCGTTATCATGGCATCGAACTAGACCCCAACGAATTCAGGACAGCGAATTCGGTTCCGGCCGCTACCGATCTCTCCGAATGGGCGCAGAACGCCGGCATGTGGGCGCGTGCCCTGCGCATCCGGTGGTCGCACCTCTTGCGCTTCCAGGACACCGGACCAGTCGTGCTCTTGTTCAGCGATGGCGGCGCGGCCCTCCTGACCGGAGCGAGTGCGGAGCGCAATGTCGTCTTCCTCAAAAGTGCCGACGCGCCAGACGACGGTGAGGCCACCGCCATCGATGAGCTTCGGTTGTCGCGGGTGTGGACGGGCGAGGCGGTGCTGCTGCGCGCGACACGGTCGCACGTGGCGGCGGATGCGCCTTTCACCCTTCACTGGCTCACCCAACTGGTGCGGCTAGAAAGCCAGCCCCTGCGCGACATAGCCATTGCCTCGTTCACGCTGAGCATCCTGACCATCCTGCCGCCACTCATCGTGATGACGTTGGTCAACAAGGTGCTGCAGTTCAACAGCATCTCGACTTTGCTGCTCTTGTCTGCGGTGATCGCCGTGGTGTTCGCCTATGAGACACTTCTCGGCCATGCGCGGCGACTGATCATCAACGTCGTCGGCGCCCGCCTGGACACCAAGCTGCAGTTGCACGTCTTTAGCCGGCTCTTGCGCCTGCCGCTCGATTATTTCGAGCGGCATCCGGCCGGCGAGACGATGTATCATCTGGCCCAGGTCTATCGTATTCGAGAGTTCCTGACCGGAAAACTCCTCAGCACGTTCCTGGATCTAATCACACTGTGCGTGCTGGTACCGGTCATGTTCTACATCAACACCACGCTCGCCTGGGTCGTAATGGCTTGCGCGGCCGTGATCATGCTGATCATCCTTGCCTTTCTCAAACCGCTGCGCCGCAGATACCAGCGAGTGGTCGAAGCCGAGACCTGGAAGTCGGCAGCGCTTGGCGAGACTGTCGTCGGCATCAAGACAGTGAAGGCGCTCGGCCTCGAGCCGCAGCGCAAGGCGCTCTGGGACGAGCGGGTGGCGGAAGCCGGAAAGGCTCGCCTCGCCTTCGGGCAGCTCGCAAGCTGGCCGCAGACGTTGGTCACGCCGATCGAACGCGTCATGGTGCTCGGCACCATGCTGGTCGGCGCCTATCTCGCGTTGAACGACCGTTCGGGCTACCTGGTTGGCAGCCTGTTCGCCTTCATGATGATCTCCCAGCGCGTAGCGCAGCCGCTGGTCGGCCTGGCACGACTGGTTGAAGACTACGAGGAGGTCGGTGCAGCTATCGGCGAGGCGGCCTCGGTTCTCAACCGGCCGCTGGAGAGCAGTTCGAATTCTACCGGCCTGAGACCCAGGCTCGTGGGCGAGGTCACTTTCAGCGACCTGACCTTCAGCTACATCGCTACGAAGACACCGGCGCTTGACCGGGTCAGCTTCCACATTCCCGCCGGCAGCATGTTTGGCATTGTGGGGCGCAGCGGGTCGGGAAAATCAACGATCGCGCGCCTCCTGCAGGGAATCAACCGCGACTACAGCGGTTTCCTCAAGCTCGATGGCGTAGACCTCAAGGAGATCAACCTACGCCATCTCCGCCAAGGGCTCGGCGTGGTCCTGCAGGACAACTTTCTCTTTCGCGGGTCAATCCGCGATAACATCATCGCCGGGCGGCCAGGCCTGACGCTTTCCGATGCCATGCGTGCCGCACACCTTGCCGGCGCCCAGGAATTCATCGAGCGTATGCCCAATGGCTATGACACCTATATCGAGGAAGGTTCGCCCAATTTGTCAGGTGGTCAAAAGCAGCGGCTGGCGATCGCACGCGCTCTCATCCACGATCCGACCATTCTCATCCTCGACGAAGCGACCAGCGCGCTCGACCCGGAGAGCGAGGCAGTGGTAAGCGCCAATCTCATGCGCATCGCCAGCGGGCGCACGATGATCATCGTTTCGCACCGGCTGTCCTCACTGACAGAATGCGACAACATCCTGGTTATGGATCAGGGTAAGGTCCTTGACGTCGCGCCGCATGCGACACTGCTCGAGCGATGCGCGCTTTATCGCCAGCTGTGGTCGCAGCAAAACCGGCACCTCGACGGCCGTCATGGCCGCCCGGTCGCCATCCCACCGCGGTTGGTTTGACGATGCCACAATTCATACGCCGCTTCAGGTCCGGTAACCCATGAGTAGCACCTCTCTCATCGCCCTCCCGGCTCGGCGGCATCGGATGGAAACGAGGGATCCGACAACGCCGGCCATGCTCGAGTTCCAGTGGCCGTCGACGGCTGTCGCCAATGCTCCTATCCCGCGGGCGGCGCGCGGCATCGTCTGGATCATCGCGAGCCTGGTCATCGCGCTGATCGCTGTGGCCGGACTGATACCGGTCGATCAGGTTGTAACGGCCAGAGGGCTCGTGGTGTCAAAATCGCCCAACATGGTCGTGCAGCCGCTGGAGACGGCGATCGTGCGCTCGATCGACGTGCGTGAAGGACAGCACGTGCAGGCCGGTCAAGTGCTTGCTCGCCTCGATGCGACCTTTGCTTCTGCCGATCTGGCGACGCTCGCCATGCAGGTTTCGACGCTTGAAGCTGAAGTCGCGCGGTTGAAGGCGGAAGCGGATGGCCGGGCCTTCGATTATGACGGTCTCGACCCAAGCTGGACCCTGCAGGCATCGATTTTTGAGCGCCGCAAGGCAGTCTATGATGCCAAGGTTGAGAATTTCGACCGCCAGCGCGACGAACTCAGTTCCGTAATCTCGCGTTCGCTATCGGATGCAGATGGCTACCGCCAGCGGCTCGCGGTCGCCGGCTCGATTGAACAGATGCGCAAGCAACTCGAAGCAAGGCAGGTAGGCAGCCGCCTCAATACGCTGCTTGCCGAGGACAATCGCGCTGAAATGTCCCGGGCGCTCGGCAATGCCGAGCAGACCGCGCAAGCCGCAAAGCTCCAGCAGGCAGCGGTGGCCGCCGAGCGCGACGGCTATATTCAGGGTTGGCGAGCGGATGTTTCACAGAGCCTGTCCGAGGCCAGTTCGCGCATGTCCGACGCGCGCGAACTTCTCAACAAGGCAAAGCTGCGTAAGCAATTGGTCGAGCTGAAGAGCGAAGCAGACGCCATCGTTCAGTCGGTGGCCAAGGTCTCGGTCGGTTCGGTCCTGCAGTCCGGCGAGCGATTGATTACGCTGGTGCCGGCCAACGCGCCGCTTGAGATCGAGACAAACATCGTCGGACGGAGCAGCGGCTTTGTGCATGTCGGCGACCCAGTGGTTATCAAGTTCGACACCTTCCCTTATTCGCAATACGGCCTTGCTCATGGCACCGTGCGGGCGCTTAGCCCCGATTCCTTCTCTGCGCAGGAGCAAGCACGCGATCCGAACAGCTCCCTGGCTATGCTGCCGCCCGACGCCGAGCCGTTCTATCGCACGCGCATTTCCATCGACCAGGTCGCCCTCCACGGCGTGCCTGCCGGTTTCACCGTGAGCCCCGGCATGCCGGTGACCGCCGACGTAAAGGTCGGCCGTCGCACAGTGCTCAAATACATTCTCGGTGTGATGCTTCCGATCGGCCAGGAGGCAATGCGGGAGCCGTAGCGCACGGGGGTATCGGAGACTCGGATCGATGACAATCCTGGATCGGCTTACTGTTCTGGCCTCCCCGGCGGCAGCGTTGCGCCGGGCGATCCAGCTCGCTGACAGCGGCAAGCCCGCAGAGGCCTTTCCGCTGATGGCGAGCGCGGCGCGGGCGGGGATCGTCGACGCCGAGTACCGGGTCGCGCGTTGCTATCTCGAAGGTTCGGGCGTGCCGCCGAGCCGTATGGAAGGCGCGCGATGGCTGATGCGGGCAGCCAATCACGGGAGCGCCGATGCGCAAGCGCTCCTCGCCGCTCTCTATTTGACGGGGCTGGTGGCTAAGGAAGCTGACGGCAACGGCGCCGAATCCAATCAATTGTTTGAACCAGATACCTCGGGCAAACCAGACTTCACGGCCGCGTTCGACTTTGCCACCAGGGCGGCCGAGGCGGGTTCGGCCGTGGGACAGGCGATCCTCGGCTATATACTCACCAGCGGCCCCAAACCGATGCGCGATGCAGATGCAGCGCACCGATGGTACGAGAAGTCGGCTTCCGCCGGCTGCGCCGAGGGCTGTCTCGGCTTTGCCCTGTCGCTGGCCCGCAGCGGCAAACGTGAAAACAGGGTCAGGGTCGCAAAAGAGGTAAGACGCGCCGCCGACGCCGGTCTGCCGACCGCAATCTACCTTCTCGCGGTCCTTACCGAGCACGGGCTGGGCGTCGCACGCGACATGGCTGCAGCCGTTCGACTGTATCAGGCTGCTGCGGAGAAAGGCCTTCCCTCCGCCCAGTTCCGGTTGGGATTAGCAATGATTGATGGTGCATTTGTCGACCAGGATATTGCTGCTGGAGAGGCGTGGATGCGGCGTGCTGCGTTGGCAGGCAATATCGAGGCCGCCTATCTCCTCGGCGAGCGCTATGTGAAGACGCAGCGGCCGGATTTTGCAGAATCCGCAAACTGGTACCGGCGGGCGGCCGAAGCGGGCCATCAGGCCGCCGCCCGCGCGTTGGCCTCGCTCTATTTGACGGGGAACGGCGTGGCTCAGGATCTTGAAGAGGGGGCACGCTGGCTGCGCGCCGCTGCAAATGGCGGCAATCAGGAAGCACAGGTCGATCTCGCCAATCTTGTTCTCGAAGGAGCCGGCGAGCCCGATGATCATGCAAGCGTTGCCGGATGGTTCGAAGCGGCCGCATCATCGGGGGACCTGCTAGCGGCTTTCAATCTTGGGCTCTGCTTCGCCAACGGAGTCGGCGTCCGCCAGGACGAGGGGCAAGCGGCGCAATGGCTAAGGCGCGCGGCTGAAGGTGTCGCCGAGGCGCAATATATGTACGCCCGCCTCTTGCAAGATGGACGCGGCGTGGCGCCCGACCCATCGCAGGCCCGCCTCTGGTTTGCTCGGGCAGCCAATGCCGGCATGCTCGACGCGCAGGTGGCGCTTGCCGAGATGCTGCTCAACGGGCGCGGGGGCACACGTGAGCCAAAGGTTGCGGTGCAGCTGTTCGAGCGCGCCGCTCTCGACGGTCACGCCGGAGCGATGTTTGCACTTGGCGCGCTGTATGGTGCTGGCCAGGGCGTGCCGGTCAGCCAAACGGCAGCGCAGAAATGGTACGCAGCCGCTGCTGGACGTGGGCATGGCCAAGCCCAACTCATGCTGGGGCGTTATTTCTCAAGGGGTATCGCTGGGGAGCGCGACCCGGTAGCCGGTCGCCTGTGGCTCGAGCGCGCGGCAGCCTACGGTATCAGTGAAGCGGCCGACGAACTTGCCGAACTCGCCTCGGGTTGAGGCTCGCATAGTGCCAGCACGCCAAACGCATGTCTGCCACGAACGAGGATCCGAAGAATTCTAGGTTTGGTGCGGAAGCCACTGGCCGCCCTATGACTACATCGAAACCGCCAAGCTGCAGGCCGATACCGTCAGAGCGCTGATCCGACGCCCAATTTACGATGTGGCGCAGATAGTCAACAAGAACGCAGATAACCTCATGCTTTTCCACGCTAAAATAGCCGTTTCGTCGAATTTTGCAGGTCTTTGCCCTACTCCCACTCGATTGTTAACACAGCATAACGCCGTATGCTCTTCACGCCGATTTCATGCTCGACCGAAAATGGGCGTGACGACTTCCTTCACCATCGATCGTCTTCGTTCTCAATTAGCTTCGTAAGGGTGAGGTGCTGCGCATTCGGCCGCCAGCCCAAGTGTGATCCGCCTGCTGCGAAATGTGACCATCGTGTTTGCCGAATTCACGCGGATCCTGCCACATCGATGACGGCCTTGATCAGACCGGACTTCTGCCGCGCCCAGATCGCGATGTCGCGGGGGCTGTTGCGCAGGGTCGTGCGGTGGGTGACGAGTTGGTCAATTGGTATTTTGCCAGCGCGGATCGAGGCAATGACGTGCTGGAAATCACTGTGCGTCGCATTGCGGCTACCGATCAGCATCATTTCCCGCTTGTGGAACTCTGGATCGGAGAAGGTTATGTCGTCCGGCACGACGCTGACCATCACCATGACGCCGCCATGGGCGACATAGGTAAAGGCCGACTGCATCGAACGGCTGTTACCCGTGGCGTCGAAGACGACATCGAAGCCTGCTTTGACGGTTCGCTCCGCTATCGTCTCATTGATCGATCCCTTCGATCCGTCGATCACCAGGAAACCCAATTGCGCGGCAAAGGCCAACCGCCCGGCGTCGACGTCCATAATGGTCACGCTTTGTTGCGCGATGCGGGCAAAAAGAGCGGTGCCGAGTCCGATCGGCCCGGCGCCGATGACCAGGTTGCGATTGCCTGGCCCAGCCATCGATCTGCGCACCGCGTGCGCACCGATGGCCAGAAACTCGACCGTGGCCGCCTCGACCAATGACAGGCCGGTCGCTGGAATCAAGTTCTGTGCCGGCACGAGAAGCTGCTCGCTCATGGCCCCGTCACGATGCACGCCAAGCACCTCGATTGCCACGCAGCAGTTCGGCTTGCCCTGGCGGCAGGCCGCGCATTTCCCGCAGGCAAGATAGGGATTGATGAGAACTTGATCTCCGACGACGATGTCCCCTGGCGCGTTGATTGCCACGATCGTTCCCGAAACCTCATGGCCCATGACGCGTGGATAAGCGAGGTAGGGATGCTTGCCCTGGAAGATGTGGTAGTCGGTTCCACAGATGCCGACATGGGCTACGTTGACCAGCGCCCAGCCTTCCGGCGGACTGCCTGGCGCAGGCCGCTCCTCGAACACCAGTCTGCCGGGTTCGACGCATCGGACGATCTTGATGGCAGGGTCCATGACCGTAATTTCATCCCTTCGCTAGCGGCGCTCTTCATCCAAGTGTCGACAAAAGGAAGTGGTCCGGCGGAGCAATCCGCCGGACCATTGCTGGATCACTCGAAGTCTTTGACGTTCTGCAGCGTCACGAGGCCGGCGCCGGTATCCACATTGGCCTCGACGGCTTCCCCCCGGATCGCCTTGACGACGGTGTCGATGCCAAGCTCGCCCATTTTTGCCGGAAATTGTGCAACGCTGGCGTCTTCCGCGCCCGACTTGATCGCTTCGATCTCACCACAGCAGGCGTCGAACCCGACCAGTATGATCTTGTCGTTGGCAATGCCCGCATTGCTGATCGATTTGACAGCACCCGGGATTGGCGGGCCGCAGGCGGCGTAGATCGCCTTGAGATCGGGATTGGCGGTCAGGATGTCTTCGGTCACCGACGTGCCAAGTTCGAGCGTGCAATTGGTTGCACCTTTGCCGACGACCTCGACCTTGACGTCGCCGAGACCCTCCATCATGCCGGTGACCCGGTCGTCCAGCGCCGGCACCCCGGGCACCCCTTGCAGGATGCCGATCTTGTCGCCGCTCTTGAGCACGGTCTTCAGGTACTCTCCGGCGATCTTGCCGCCATTGAGATTGTTGGTCGAAACCAGTGCCGTCTGGCCTTTCCAGTCAGGTATGCTGTTGTCGACGAGAACCACCTTGATGCCGGCAGCGACCGCCTTGTCGAGCGCCGGCGCTACGGTCGGATCGACCGGAGTGATCGCCAGACCCTTGACGCCTTGCGTGATCATGGATTCGATCAGCGCGATCTGACCCTCGATGTCGGTGGCCGCCTGGCCTTGACCGGTGACCAGCTCGATCTCGGGATGAGCGGCCGCGTACTTCTTGGCGGCATCCTCCATGGTCGAGTAGAACGGCACCGGGAATTTCGTAATCAGGCCGACCTTGATCTTGTCGGCGGCCGAAGCCGGCATCGCAAACGCAATAGCGATCGCCAGCCCAGCGAACAGTTTTTGGTTCATTGGCATTCCATTCCTCCCTTGGAATTGAGGCGTCTTCCGGTGGAAGTCGCTTCAGGCATTTGCGGACCGGAACGGTCCCCAAATCTCGAACGGATCAGGCTCCAACGATCATGGAAACCAGCTCCTGTTTGTTGTCCTTGGTCGGCATGAGTTCACCAACCTTGCGGCCCTGGCGAAGCACCACGGCGCGATCGGCAAGCTCGACGACATGTTCCATATTGTGGGTGATCAGGATGACGGCGTTGCCCTGATCGCGCAGCGCAGCGACCAGGTTGAGCACCTGCCGTGATTCACGCAGGCCAAGTGCTGCGGTCGGCTCATCCAGGATCACGACCTTGCGGGCAAATACGGTCGACCGGGCCACCGCAATGGCTTGCCTTTGTCCACCCGACATCATGGCGACGACGGCGTCCAGCCGCGGCAGCGTAACCTTGAGGTTTGTCAATAAAACGCGGGTCTCGGCGTCCATTTTGCGCTGTTGAAGAAATCGCAGGCCGCGTGGAAGCCATTGCGGCCAGGCTAGTTCGCGACCGGCAAAGAAGTTCTGTCCCGGCGTCAGATTGTCGAACAGCGCCAGATCCTGGTAGACGGTCTCGATGCCTGCAAAGCGCGCATCCGCAGGGGAGCGTATCTGGGTTGGCGCACCGTCCAGAAGGATCGCGCCGGCATCGAGTTGGTGCACCCCACTGATGCATTTGGTCAGTGTCGATTTGCCCGCGCCATTGTCGCCGAGAAGCCCGAGGATCTCGCCGCGTCGGACCTCGATGCTGACATCGTCCAGCGCCACAACCGAGCCGAAACGCTTGGTCGCGCCGCGCACCGCCAGCACAGGATCATCCGTTGCGGCTGCATGATCGATGCTGGTCGCAACGGCGCTCATGGCTGCCTCCCGGCCTGCATGACACGCATGCGCCCTTCGAGATAGTTGCGCAGCACGTCGGACTCGACCGCTATGACGATGACCACGCCGATGACGATGAGCTGGAAGAAGACGTTGACGTTGAGCAGGTTGAGCGCGTTGCGGATGACGCCGATCATGATTGCGCCGATCAAGGCGTGGCCGAGATGGCCGCGGCCGCCGAGAAAACTGGCGCCGCCGATGATCACCGCCGCGATCGTATCCAGCTCCAGCAGATTGCCGAACAAGGGCGAACCGGCGTCGGTGCGGCCGGCAAGGATAACTGCACCGATGCCGGCGCACAGCCCTGAGATCACATAGACCGAAACCAGGACCCATGACACGGGAATGCCCATGCGCACGGCAGCATCGGGCCGACCGCCGACGGCATAGATCCAGCGCCCCCAGACCATCGTCTTGGCCACGACGAAAAGAACCGCGGCAACGCCCGCAACCACAAAAACCGACCCCGGCAGACCCCACACCGCCTCGCGGCCAAGCGCATCAATGGCCTCCGGCATCCCAGGGATGGCGCGCCCATCGGCCAATTGCAGCGCCAATCCCTTGGCGATGCTCAATGTCGCCAGCGTGATGATGAAAGGGTGTGGCAGTCGGCCGAAGACGTAGAAGAGCCCGTTGATGGCGCCGACCGCCGCGCCGCAGCCAACCATCACCGCAATCACCACGATGGCGGGAGCGCCAGCATGAAAGCTGAGCGCGCCGACGACGGAGGCCAGTGCGACGTTCGAGCCGACTGAGAGGTCGATCCCGCGTGTCAGAATGACCAGATGCTGGCCCATCGCCACAACCGAGATGACGGCGGTCTGGGCGAGGATGTTGCTGAGGTTGCGCCCTGTGAGGAAATAGGGTGACAGAAAGCTGAGAACGACGATCAGCAGCACCAGGATGACGACCGGACCGGCGCTCACCAGGGCCAGGCCAAGCGCAAGGCCGGGAACAGCTTCCTGCTTCCTGGAAGCTGGCAACGCGGCCTCGCCGGCAGTGGTGCCGGTGTTTCCCGTTTCAGGCAAAATTCCCCTCCCCGCCGAAGCTCGTGCGAGCCGCGTCGTCAAAAACTCAAATCGTGCTTAGGTCCTCTTCTTATCGATAAAAAACAACTGACTTGATTGGGTCAAGTTGTTTTTTATGGATAAAGTTCATGCTAAAAAGGACAAGGTATTGTTTGGAGGAAGGTGCGATGCGAACCGACACCGTCTACAAGAAGGCCTTCAATCGAACTGCAACTATGCTGCGCGATGGACAACTGGTCGGGGGGCTTCCCTCCGAAAATGAGCTGAGGCGGCTCATTGGCGTCAGTCGCACCACCGTCCGAAAGGTTCTGCAAGAACTTGTTCGCCGCGAACTTGTCACTGTACACAACGGCATCAGGACAGTGGGACGAGGGGTCGATGAGAATGACTGCTATCCCGACGCCGAAACAACGCCACGCGCCAAGCATGTCGAACAACAATTCATGGAGTGGATGCTGCGGGGTGACACCAGGCCCGGAACAAGTATCAACGAGCTGGAGCTCGCACGACAGTTCGGTGTGGCGACCAACGGAATTCGCGAGTTCCTGATACGCTTCAGCCGCTTTGGGCTGATCGAGAAAAGACCTAATACAGGCTGGCTTTTCAAGGGCTTTACGGAAGATTTCGCACTCGAGCTGTTCGAGATTCGGGTGATGTTTGAACTGCGTTCCGCGCAACTGTTTTCGCGGCAGCCAGACAGTTCTCCCCTTTGGTCAAAGCTCGCCGCGCTGAAGATGGCGCATGCCGATTTGTTGCAGCAGATTGAAAGCCGCTTTCACGACTTCTCCGGCCTCGACAACCGCTTCCACAGGCTCATAAACGAGGCGTCACCGAACCGCTTCATCGATGATTTCTACGACATCATCACCTTCATTTTTCACTACCACTATCAATGGAACAAGCAGGACGAAAAGCAGCGCAACCTTGCCGCGCTGCATGAACACATCGCCTATATCGATGCGCTTGAGAGCCGTGACTCCGCCCGGATCGAGGCGGCCTGCCGCGCGCATCTGGCTTCAGCCAGGGAAACGCTCATGCGTTCGCTGATTGGGTTCGATGAATGATGGATTAGAGGCGCCACTCCCATTGAAGAGAACCGACGCCCCTCGGGAATGCGTCGGCTCCAAGAGTTTACGCGTGGCGGATTTCCGTTCCCAGCACCTTCAAACATTCGCGGATGAACGCGGCAAGCGCCGTCCAACCCTTTGCCGAAACCATCGTCCCATCGACATAAGCATCGGTGGGAGAGAGGTCGATGTAGGTGCCGCCAGCAAGCGTCACCTCCGGCTCGCAAGCCGCGAGCGCCGCCACCTTCTTGCCACGGACGACGCCGTCGACCGCGATCAGAATCTGGACACCATGGCAGATCGTGAAGATCGGCTTTTTGGCTTCGTGAAAATGACGCACCATCGCCTGCACGCGCTTGTCGGTGCGGATGTATTCAGGGCCACGGCCACCGGCGCAATAGACAGCGTCATACTGGCTCAGCTGCTTCTCGGCGTCGGCAAAGGTCTTGTTGATCAGCGCGTTGTGACCGGGCTTTTCGGTGTAGGTCTGGTCGCCTTCGAAATCGTGCAGCGACGTCTTGATCGTGTCTCCGGCGCTTTTGTCGGGGCACACGACATGAACGGTGTGCCCCACCGCTTCCATCGCCTGCTGATAGACGAAGATTTCATATTCCTCGGTGAATTCGCCGGTCAACATCAGGATCTTCTTGCTTGGCATGGCTCTTCCTCTCGGCTTGTTTCAAGGCGAGGTGCACGTCGCCCCTCGCCAGTTGGGTATCGAATCGATCAGAACGGGGCGGCGGGGGAACATTCCTTGGCGTTAGCCTGGGTGGTCAGCGGTGCGCCGAGCTTGAAGGTCTGCCGGAGAGCCGACATCACAACTGCTACTCGAACGCAGGCAGGAGCCGGTCCCGCGAGTTCTCGATGTGCGTACGCATGGCGCTTTCGGCAGCGTCCGGATCGCCCGCGGAGAAGGCGGCGAGAATGGCCTCGTGCTCGTCGAGCGCCTCTTCGGTCACCCTGGAGTGATACATCAGGCGGAAGATATGGAAGTGGGTATGCTGGTGATTCAGCGTCTCGCGAATGAGCTCGTTCTGGGCGAACTCGACGATCTTGTCGTGGAAGATCGCATCCTGACGGGCGAAGTTCGAATAACGTAGGCGTTCATCTTTCCCCACCCGCCGGGCCATGACGCCAGCCGCCTCCCGCAGCACGGCAAGGCGCTCGCCGTCCAGCCTGGCGGTGGCCTTCGCCGCTGCAGCAGGCTCAAGCAGAAGGCGCAGTTCGTAAAGCTCGTCAAAGCGCCGGCGCGTGATCTGCGGGGCGGCGCGATAGCCGATCAGGTGGGTCTTCAACACCAGGCCCTCACCCTCCAACCGGCCAAGCGCTTCCCGAATGGGAGTATGCGAGACGCTGAACTCCTTGACGAGGTTGTCGACGGTGATGCGCGATCCCGGCGCAATTCTCAAAGACATGAGTTGCGCGAAGATTGCCTCGTAGACGTCGCCGGCAAGGCTGTTGGCGCGCTGGATGCGGCCGCTCGCGCGGGCTTCATTGTCAACCGTCAGGTCCGTGTTCTGCATCGTTTTGCCTCTTGACAGAAGCACCCACTAACATGATGCTCCGCTCAATTCAATCCTATATCCTATACGATCTTATAGAGGATACTGCATGAGCATGACCCGGAGCGTCAAGGCCGGTCTCCGGAACGAAGCCAATTCACTTGGCTCCCCATCCGCCTTCGAAGGATCCTGTGCATGACCTTGTTTGCAGCGGCGCGCCTGCCGCGCGAGATCCTGTTCGGCAAAGGCCAGCGCCATGTGCTGCCTGCCGTTGCCGCCAAATATGGGCGGCGCGCGTTCGTCTGTACCGACGAGCGTTTTGCCGCGACATCGCAGTTCGCCGAAATTCTTGCTGGCTTGCACAACGCGGCGATAGACACGCTGGTCTACGACCGAACGCTGCCGGATGTGCCCCGCGACAGCGTCGCCGCCTGCATTGCGGAAGCGAAGGATTTCGAGCCGGACATGGTGATCGGAATCGGCGGCGGCAGTTGCCTCGACATGGCCAAGTGCGCAGCACTTCTGCTCAGCCATGGCGGCAGGCTCGAGGATTACTATGGCGAGTTCAAGGTACCAGGTCCTACCCTTCCCGTGATCGCCGTGCCGACCACGGCCGGGACCGGCTCAGAGGTGACACCCGTCGCCGTGATCTCCGATCCGGATCGGACGCTGAAAGTAGGTATCTCGAGTCCCCACCTCATCGCCGCTGTGGCGCTTTGCGACCCGGACCTGACGGCGTCATGTCCACCCTCACTGACGGCGATCGCCGGCGCCGACGCGCTGACGCACGCAATCGAGGCTTTCACCGCCGCCAAACGCGGCGCTGATCCTCATTTGCCGCAGCAGCATGTCTTCGTCGGCAAGAGCGCTCTGACCGATCATTTCGCACTTCTGGCCATCAGGCTGCTTGGCCGCAGTCTCGAAAAGGCATATCGCGACGGATCGGACGAGGATGCGCGCGCCGATGTCATGATGGGAGCGCTGGCCGCCGGTTGCGCCTTCGGCACGGCGGGAACGGCAGCCGCCCATGCGGTGCAATATCCTGTCGGCGCGCTTACCCATACTGCGCATGGTCTGGGCGTCGCCACCATGCTGCCCTATGTGATGACCTACAACCTGGCCGCCGCGGCCGCAGAGATTGCCGAAGTCGGCGCTGCCCTCGGCCTTCCCCCTAAGAGCGGCGACGGTGCCGATGCATGGGCGCACGCCACCATCCGGGAGGTGAGCCGGCTGTTTGGCGCCATCGGCATCCCACCGACCCTGGCCGAACTTGGCCTTGCCGAGGACAAGATCGATTGGACGGCCGAGCAGGCGCTCGGCATAGGCCGGTTGATCAAGAACAATCCCCGTCCCTTCGACCTCGCCGCGATGCGACGGCTGGTCAGGGCTGCTTATGACGGCGACATGTCCGCCACCATGATGTGATCGACCAGGAGCTCATCTAATGAACATTGCCGCAGGCATATCCGACGAGGATCAAGACATGTTCGACTACGCCACGGTCTCGCACGGTCTCTACATTGGCGGACGCTGGCGGCCCTCATCGGAGGGCCGCGTGATCGAAGTGGTCGATCCATCGACCGAAGCCGTGATCGCGGCGGTTCCCGATGCCACGCCCACTGACGCCGCCTCTGCCGTCGATGCGGCCGCGAAGGCAGCGGCCGGCTGGCGCGAGACCTCGCCACGCAAGCGTTCGGAAATCCTGCGGCGCTGCTTCGAACTGATGATCGAACGCGCGGAGACGTTGTCTGCGCTGATCTCGCTGGAGAACGGCAAGGCGCTGCGCGATGCGCGCGGAGAAGTCGCCTACGCCGCGGAGTTTTTTCGTTGGAACGCCGAGGAGGCGGTCCGCATCAGCGGCGAGTTCGGGCTCGCGCCCTCAGGCGCGAACCGGATCATTGTCGACTACCAGCCCATCGGCATCTGCGTGCTCATCACGCCATGGAATTTCCCGGCCGCCATGGCGACACGCAAGATCGCTCCGGCGCTCGCGGCCGGCTGCACGGTGATCCTGAAGCCCGCCAGCGAGACGCCGCTGACGGCCTATGCGCTTGCTGCACTCTACGAGGAAGCCGGTGTGCCGCCCGGCGTCGTCAACGTCCTGACGACCTCGACCCCCGGGCCGGTGACGGCGGCCATGCTGGCCGATCCACGCGTGCGAAAACTGTCCTTCACCGGCTCGACAGGCGTCGGCCGCGTGCTCCTCGCCGAGGCCGCAAAGCACGTCGTCTCCTGTTCCATGGAGCTTGGCGGCAACGCACCGTTCATCGTCTTCGACGACGCCGACCTGGAAGCGGCGCTCGACGGGGCGATGGTTGCCAAGATGCGCAACGCCGGAGAAGCCTGCACCGCCGCCAACCGCCTTTACGTGCAGGCCGGGATCCACGATGCCTTCACCGATGGGTTGAGCAAACGCATGGCCGCGCTCACAATAGGCCCTGGCATAGATTCGGAAACCGAGTGTGGTCCGATGATCACAAGGAAGGCCGTGGACAAGATCGACCGGCTCGTCCAGGACGCGGTTGCCCGTGGCGCCAAGGTTCTGTGCGGTGGAGCGATCACCGAGGGCAAAGGTTACTTTTACCCACCGACGGTGCTTCGCGACGTGTCCGTCGACGCGGCAATGGTACATGAGGAGATATTCGGTCCGGTGGCGCCGATCCTGCGCTTCGGTAGCGAGGCGGATGCCATCGCAAAGGCCAATGACACTGAATACGGTCTGGCGGCCTACATCTACACGCGTGACTTGGCCCGGGGGATGCGTGTGGCGTCGAAGATCGAGTCGGGCATGATCGCCCTGAACCGCGGACTGATGTCGGATCCGGCGGCTCCGTTCGGCGGGGTCAAGCAGAGCGGGCTGGGCCGCGAAGGTGGTCAAAAGCACGGCGTTGCCGAGTTCATGGAGGCGAAGTACATCGCCGTGACCCTGTGAGCGGACACGTCGAAGATCCGTTTCGCATTCGCGACCATGTGGTCGATTTCGACGACATCGTCGCCGACATCGTGCGCAGAAGCGAGGCTACCAGGGCGAACGTTCCAATGGTCGTCGATGTCGCCTACGGACCCGACGCCGCCGAGACAGTGGATCTGTTCTTTCCCTTGGGCAAACGGGACCGCCTGCCGGTGCACATGTTCATCCACGGCGGCTACTGGCGCATGTTCTCCAAACGGGATTATTCCTACGTCGCCGACACGGTGACTCGCGCAGGTGCGATCGCGGTCATTGTCGATTACGCGCTGATGCCTGCGGTGCGGATGGCCGCGATCGTCGATCAGGTGCGCCGCGCCAAGCGATGGGTACTCGAGCACATCGCCGACCATGGGGGCGATCCCGGCCGGCTGACTGTCAGCGGCCACTCCGCCGGTGCTCAGCTCGCCACCATGCTGTTCAATGATCCGAGCCTATCGTCAGACATCAGAGGCGCGCTGCTCCTTGGTGGGTTGTATGAGTTGAAGCCTCTGCAGACCTCGTTCCTTGCCACCGAGATCGCTATAACGGATGAGGAGGCCACCAATTTGTCGCCTCTGACACATGACTTCGATACGTCAGTAGAGGTTACGATCGCGATCGGCAGCGAGGAAACGCCGCCGTTTCTTAGCCAGGCCGAGGCATTCGCCAGGCATCTGAGAAAGCAGGGGCTACATGTCTCTCAAACCATCATCGCCGGTGCCGATCACATGAGCAGCGTTCGCGACCTCGGTATGGATGGAACCCGCGCTGCGGATTGTTTGGCCAAGCTTATCCAGCGCGATGGAACTCCTGCACACAATGCAGCGACCAGGTCAGTGCTATAAAAACGGGGAGCGATGGTCGGAGCGGTCAGCAACATGGAGGGTGAAAATGTGGATTCCCCTGCGGACCAACAGTCAGGTGTTCTGGGCGCTCGCTGTTGCGTCTCAGCCAAGTGTTGCCAACTACTCGGCGCTAACCCACGGAAATGTCAGAGCTATTCTGAGACGGTCGAAAAACCCTAAAATCGGGTGGACTGAATGGTGGGCCCGGAGGGCGTATTAAAATCGTTGATTTTATTGAGTTTTTGGTGGGCAAAAATCGGAAATCTTCCGTATCGTTCCACATGGTCCCGTAACGCCATACCGATTGCTCAACATCTTCGCCGACTTCGAAACCGCCCTGTACTTTTCCACCATCACTTTCTCGACGGTTGGCCACGGCGACATCGTGCCCGCCCATGCGCGGCGTATCCAGACGGCGCTCGAGGGCGTGAGCGGGTTCCCTGCTCATCGGCTGGTCGACAGCCTATCTGATCGCATCAGGCACCCGCACGAGCCGTTCAAGGCCGGCGAACATTTTCGACAGCAGCAGATGCTCCGATTTGCTCCCGATCAATGAACGCCCGGCAATCTGTCGGTAGGCTCTTTCTCGATGGGCAACCTTGAATTGCTCAAAGACAGGCGACAGGAAGACATCTGCTTTCTGCTTCTTTCGACGAATTGACTATGTGCTACGGGAACCGCAGACCGGCAGATCAGGAGGAAAGACACAGGGTTGGGAGGACTAAGCATGGGCGAAGATCTATACGGCCATCATGCCGACCGCATCCAGGCCGCGATTACCTCGGACGCTGCAGCGAAGTCCGCGCTGGTTGCCTCCTGGCGACGGTCTTCCAATTTGCATCGGCTCGATCCAGCTGACTGCAGCCCCCCACGTTACCTGACGGAGGCCGAACTGGGACAAGCCCGACAGCGCATCGAACCGCTCGTCCGAGCTGCCCAATCGAATCTCGACCGTCTCTATCTTGCAATTGGCGGCGTTGGATGCTGTGTCCTGCTCGCCGATGGTGACGGCGTGCCGGTCGAACGGCGCGGAGCAGCCGTTGATGACGAGACGTTTCGTTCCTGGGGTTTGTGGACTGGCTCCATCTGGAATGAGGAAAGCCAAGGCACCAACGGCATCGGCACCTGTCTGGTCGAGCGGCGCACGCTGACAATCCACCGTGACCAACATTTCCACACGCGCAACACGTTGCTCAGCTGTACCACCGCACCGATTTACGATCACCGGGGAGATCTTGTGGCCGCACTTGACGTGTCGTCCTGCCGGGCTGATTTGACCGAAGCCTTTGCCAATCTCATTTCGGTGGCCGTGGTCGACGCGGCGCGCCGGATCGAGGCGGAGAACTTCAAGATGGCATTCCCGAAGGCGCGTATCCTGCTGGCGCCGGTGAGCGACAAAGGTTCCGGCGCGCTGATCGCCGTCGACGCCGACGACCTCGTGGTCGGCGCGACCCGTTCGGCCCGCCTGCCGCTTGGCATTACGCAACAGTGTCTCGACAAGCCGATGCCCGCGACCGATCTGCTCGGCTGGGGCGAGAGCGGCCCCGAAGTCCTGGCCGAGGCGGAGCGCGGAGTTCTGCAGCGGGCGCTGGCGCGGGCGGACGGAAATGTCTCGGCGGCGGCTCAGGCGCTTGGCATCAGCCGCGCAACGCTTCACCGCAAGCTCAACCGCCTGGACGTTCACCGGTCTCACTGACCTTTTTCGTATCCTCGTCTGACTGTCGCAATTCTGCGACACATCCCGCCCTCCCGCTGTCCCCGGTGCGGTGACAACTACGGGCGGAAATCGCAAGTCTCTTCCGAAGCGTCGCATCCCGCGACGTCAGCTTCGGGAGGAAGACACATGAACAAGGTTGAATTTTCACGCTCGGTCAAGGCGCCCTTCGACAAGCGCTATGGCAATTTCATTGGCGGCAAATGGGCCGAGCCGCGCTCCGGCCGCTACTTCGAGAACCACTCGCCGGTAAACGGTCAACTGCTGTGCGAGGTGGCACGCTCGGACGCTCAGGATATCGAGGCGGCCCTCGATGCAGCACATGCCGCCAAGGATGCCTGGGGACGCACCAGCGTGGCAGAGCGGTCGCTTATCCTCAACCTAATCGCCGACCGCATGGAGGAGAACCTCGATCTCCTCGCCTGTGCCGAAACCTGGGATAACGGCAAGCCGATCCGGGAAACGACAGCGGCCGACCTGCCTCTGGCTATCGACCATTTCCGCTATTTCGCCGGTGCTGTGCGCGGCCAGGAAGGCAGCCTTTCGCAGATCGACGACGATACCGTCGCCTATCATTTCCACGAGCCACTCGGCGTGGTCGGCCAGATCATTCCCTGGAACTTCCCGCTGCTGATGGCATGCTGGAAGCTTGCTCCCGCGCTTGCGGCCGGCAACTGCGTCGTGCTGAAGCCCGCCGAGCAGACACCGGCCGCCATCCTTCTCTGGGCCGATCTTATCGGCGATCTGCTGCCGCCGGGCGTGCTCAACATCGTCAACGGCTTCGGCCTCGAGGCCGGCAAGCCGCTCGCATCATCGCCGCGCATCGCCAAGATCGCCTTTACGGGCGAGACCACGACCGGCCGGCTGATCATGCAATATGCCAGCCAGAACCTGATCCCCGTGACGCTCGAGCTTGGCGGCAAGTCACCCAACATCTTCTTCAAGGATGTCGTCGCCGAAGACGACGATTTCTTCGACAAGGCGATCGAAGGCTTTGTCATGTTCGCGCTGAACCAGGGCGAGGTCTGCACCTGCCCGAGCCGCGCGCTCATCCATGAATCGATCTACGACAGGTTCATGGAACGCGCCCTCAAGCGCGTCGAGGCGATCGTGCAGGGCGATCCGCTCGATCCCGCGACGATGATTGGCGCCCAGGCCTCGTCCGAGCAGTTGGAGAAGATCCTGTCCTACATCGACATCGGCCGCCAGGAAGGCGCGGAGGTGCTGACCGGGGGAGCACGCAATGTTCTGCCTGGTGATCTGGCCGGCGGCTATTACGTCAAGCCGACGGTGTTCAAGGGACACAACAAGATGCGCATCTTCCAAGAGGAGATCTTCGGGCCGGTGGTTTCGGTCACGACCTTCAAGGACGACGACGAAGCGCTCAGCATTGCCAACGACACGCTCTACGGCCTCGGCGCCGGCGTCTGGACGCGCGACGGCAACCGTGCCTATCGCTTCGGCCGCGCGATCCAGGCCGGCCGGGTTTGGACCAACTGCTACCACGCCTATCCCGCGCATGCGGCTTTCGGCGGCTACAAGCAGTCCGGTATCGGCCGTGAGACACACAAGATGATGCTCGACCATTATCAGCAGACCAAGAACATGTTGGTCAGCTATAGCCCCAAGAAGCTCGGCTTCTTCTGATCACCTCTTTGTCTGACAGGCGCGGCTCCGCGAGGGGCCGCGCCCCAGACTGAAATGGGAAAAACCATGCATGCGAAGGTCACGGCAACGCCGGCCGCCCTTGAACTCATCGCGGAGATCGTCGCCGAGCATGGGCCGGTTCTGTTCCACCAATCCGGCGGCTGCTGTGACGGCTCTTCGCCCATGTGCTATCCGCGTGCCGGTTTCATCGTCGGCGACCACGATGTGCTGCTCGGCCACATCGGCGCCGCGCCGTTCTACATCGGGGCCTCGCAATTCGAGGCCTGGAAACATACCGATCTCATCATCGATGTGGTGCCTGGCCGAGGCGGCATGTTCTCGCTCGATAACGGAAGGGAGAAGCGGTTCCTGACGCGATCGACGATCTGCGCCATTCATAGGTAATGAGGGTGCGTCGGGCTGCGTCTTCTTTGTCGCAGCGCAACGAGCATCCCGGAAATCCGATGCAACATGCCGGCTTCCAAGGGTGGGCAAGCGGCATGAAACGCAAATTCAGCGACGATGCGACAATGGACGAAATCATGCACGGGTCGCCGGCGGCCATCCGGGTCGTGCTCCAGCACGGCATGCTTTGCGTGGGCTGCCCGATTGCTTCGTTCCACACCGTTTCCGACGCGGCAAGAGAACACGATCTGAACGGAGAACAACTCAGCTGCGACCTGCATGCAGCGATCGAGAGTTCCGAACCCGACTAGCTTTTCTCAGCGCGGCCTTCCGCAATCAGAAGGAGCCGGTGAGGTTCGACCACCGTCACCTTCTGGCGCTCGCTTTTGACCAATCCTTGGTCTTCCCATGCCGACAGCAGCCGACTGACTGTGTGCAGTGTCGTGCCCGTCATCTCGGCAATGTCCTGGCGTGAGATCGGGAAGTCGATCAGGATTCCTTCCTCTGTCTTCTTGCCAGCCTGCTTGACCAGCTTGAGCAGCGCATGGGCGACGCGCTGTTGCACCTGCTCTCGCGACCAGCCTGAAGCTGGCGATGTTCTTTCGCCTCGCGCCTGCTGCAGCAGGCAGAGGCCAATAGGTGGCTTCGGCGAAAGTCGACCGGTTGCTTCGAGGCTCGAAATGCCCGCGCCAGGTTTGATTTTACGCAAGGAAAGCGCCCCTCAAGGTTCCTAGTTTCATCGCATGGCTCTCAACCTAGTCGTCGGCACAGTCGTCATAAGCCTGACTGTCCTCATTCACACTTTTGGCCTCATCGCAGTCACCCATGCGATGAAACATCTGGCGGCGCGCTTTCGCATGCACGGGCGACGAAGCCGGGTGGTCGCAATGATCAGCGTCGTAATGGGCCTTTTTGCCGTGATGACAGCGGAGGTGTGGTTGTGGGCCGGCGTCTATCTTAAGCTCGGCGTGTTGCCGGACTTCGAGACCGCGCTGTATTTTTCCACCATCACCTTTTCAACGGTCGGTTATGGCGACGTGGTTCCCGCCCATGACTGGCGCGTCCTGGCGGCGCTCGAGGGCGTGAACGGGTTTCTACTGATCGGCTGGTCGACCGCCTACTTGATCGCTGCGGGAACGCGCGTCGGTCCATTCAGGGTTGGCGAACACTTTTGATCGGCTGCGCGGAGCCGTTGGTCAAACCGCAACCGAATGCCTGCTGGTTCCATTGCCGAGATAGCTGTCGAATTTTGCCGCTACCGTCCTGACAAGCGCGCGGCTGTCCTCCGGCACAACGAAATTTTCGCCATCGAGCTTGAGAAGCAGGCCGCCGCTGCTGATGGCAAGGCGGCTTGCCGTAGCCAGGAGTTTCTGCCCGACCTCGCCGAAGCGCTCGACAAGCTCGACCGCCGAAAAGGCAAACTGGCACATCAGGCGCTCGATGATCCAGCCCCTGGCCAGATCGTTGACGCTGAGCTCGATGCCACGTGCCGTCGCCAACTGTCCCGAATCTACAATTTTCTCGTACTCGCCGGTCGCAACGATGTTCTGGGCGTAGCCTTGTCGGAACCGGCTGATCGAGGAGGGACCAAGACCGATGAGCGTTTCGCACTGGTCCTCGGTATAGCCCTGGAAATTGCGGCGGATCTTGCCGACGCGAGCCGAGATCGCGAGCGTATCGTCCGGTTTGGCAAAATGATCGAGCCCTAGGGCCTCGTATCCGGCATCCACGATCAGCCGCGCGGCGAGTTGCGATTGCGCCAGGCGCGCCGCGGTATCGGGCAGCCAGGTTTCATCGATCATCGTCTGGTGCTTCTTGAACCATGGCACATGCGCGTAGCCGAACAGGGCCAGCCTGTCGGGCGACAGCGTCAGCGCCTGGGCGACGGTCGCCGCAACACTGTCGCAGGTCTGATGCGGCAGCCCATAGAGCAGGTCCAGATTGACAGACGTAACTCCCCGCGCTCGGACCGCATCGACGATGCTTTTGGTGAGGGCAAAACTCTGTTCGCGATTGATCGCCTTCTGCACTTTTGGATCGAAGTCCTGTACGCCGAGGCTCGCTCTCGTCATGCCGATCGCAGCGAAGGCATCCAGCCGCCCCTCGTCCATGTCGTTTGGGTCGATCTCGACGCTGAGACTTGCATCATCGAGAAAGTCGAACCGATCCCGCAGCGCTCTTCCGAGCACCAGAATGTCGTCGGGCCTTAGCATCGTCGGGGAGCCGCCCCCGAAATGGACGGCGCGAACTTTGCCCCTGTCGGTCACAAGACGACTGACAGTTTCGATTTCCCTGTGCAGCGAACCCAAAAAAGTGGCCACGGGCGCATAGTGGCGTGTCTGCTTGGTATGGCAGGCGCAGAACCAGCACAACCTGTCGCAATAGGGGATATGCAGATACAGCGAAATCTCGTCATCGCCTTCGAGCGCGTCCATCCATCCGCGAACTGTCACGGCATCGACGCCGACATGGAAATGAGGGGCGGTCGGGTAGCTGGTGTATCGAGGAACGGTTTCGCTCGCCGCACTGACCAGATTTCCATGAATGTTCTTGACCGTGGTGATTTGCATGGACGCCAATCTAGGAACGCAGCGGCGCCGAAACCTTGATTTCCGTCAAGTCTGCTGACCACTAGGGACAAACTGACGCAACAATTTGAAAGCCTGTGATGATATCGTGTCGCAGAATTTGATCTGGGTAGGCCATGACCGTCAGACAGGACATTCACAGCGCTGGCATTCCCGCGCTGTGCCAATCTTGTGAAGCGCGGCACCGCGGGGTTTGCGGCGCGCTGGATGCCGATCAGTTGGTCGATCTGGCCAAAACCTCTTCACGGCGTTCAATTCCGTCGGGCGCTGAACTGGTTGGCGACGCCGAGGTGGTAGATAGCTATTCGAACGTGCTTTCCGGCGTCGTGAAGCTGACCAAGAGCCTTTCGGACGGGCGCCAGCAGATCGTCGGCCTTCAATTCGCTCCCGATTTTCTCGGAAGGCCATTCAAAGTCGAAAGCGCAATCAATGCCGAAGCGGCCACGGAAGTATCGCTGTGCTCGTTTCCAAGGACAATCATCGAGCGGATGATGAAGGAATCGCCTGCGCTGGAGCATCGCCTGCTCAAACAGACCTTGACCGAACTCGACGAGGCGCGTGACTGGATGGTGACGTTGGGCCGCAAGACCGCGTCCGAGAAAGTGGCAAGCTTCCTGGTGATGATTGCCAGGAACATCGACCCGACGGTCGACCCGACGGCCAAGTCAGCGACTTTCGATCTTCCGCTGACACGCGCCGATATCGCCGATTTCCTTGGTCTGACGATCGAGACGGTGAGCCGCCAATTGACTAGGCTGCGAACCGACCGAGTGATCCGGATCGATAACAACAGGCATGTAACGGTGGACAGCCTCAGTCGACTGGAGCAGCGTTCCGGCGCCTAGGCCCAGCAGCCGGGGCCTGGTGCGCGTCTAGCCAGAATCTGGGACCCCGATCCTCGGCAATACATGCTCACGCTCAAAGGCGATATGCCGGCGCAGGCTTTCGAAGAAGCCGCGCAGCATGAAGCCGATAGCCTCGGCGTTTTTAACTCTCTCGCCGTGGCCGATCCGCAGCAGAATTTCAGTCACCTCGCCGGCAAAACACTCGTCTTCGACGTGCTCCGCACGCAATCGCCGCGTTGAGGCAAGATTGGCATCGCCGCCGGTGGAGGCAGCCTCGTAGGCGGGAAAGATCATCGTCTCTTCGTATCGGTGAATATCCCGCAACAGCGGAACGATCGCGTTTGCCACAGTCAAGCATGCCAGGCAATCGACCCTGGGCAAGGTGTCTGCGATCCTTTCCAAGGCATCGCAGAGCCGCAGCTTTTCCAGATGCGCGCGTTTCATCACCGCCGCTGGAACCGGCTCGCTGCCATATTGAACTGCCATTGTCGAACTTTCGCGGCTTGTTGCGAACGGCGACGATCCCAGCTCACGCTCCGGTTTAACGACCGCCTCCTTGATCGACGCTGCCCATTTCGAAAGCTGCTGACTTTGACATGGATCAAGGCGGCCCCTGAACACTTGCTGGATTGGTGTCCGGGCGGATTGACGTCTGCGCATCCGAAGTCGGGGACATGTCATGAAATTCGGCACACCAATCTTCGCTCTGGCTCTTTTTGCGTTTGCGGCTCTGGTGGCTGCTGGCTTCGGCGTGGACGAACCGTTCCGGCAGCACATGTGGGTGCTGTTTCTTGTGCTGCTGGGCTTTGTCGCCATCCTCCTGCGCAACACCAATTTCCAAGTGGCTCCGCCGATCGACCCATCGGCCTACATGGATGGTCCAATCCGCTACGGCGCCATCGCCACCATGTTCTGGGGTGTCATTGGCATGCTGGTCGGCGTGGTCATTGCGCTGCAGCTCGCCTACCCCGATCTCAACATCCAGCCCTGGTTCAATTTCGGCCGCCTGCGGCCGCTGCACACATCCGGCGTTGTCTTTGCTTTCGGCGGCAACGCGCTGCTGTGCACGTCCATGTACGTCGTGCAGCGCACCTGTCGTGCCCGGCTCTTTGGCGGCGACCTCGCCTGGTTTGTGTTCTGGGGCTATCAGCTCTTCATCGTCATGGCCGCGACCGGCTACCTGCTCGGCATCACCGAAAGCCGCGAATACGCCGAACCCGAATGGTATGTGGATATTTGGCTGACCATTGTCTGGGTCGCCTATCTCATCCTGTTCCTGGGCACGATCCTGAAGCGCAAGGAACCGCACATCTACGTCGCCAACTGGTTCTACCTGTCCTTCATCGTCACCATCGCGATGCTGCACGTGGTCAACAACCTGTCCATGCCGGCCTCGTTCCTAGGCTCGAAGAGCTACTCGGCTTTCTCGGGCGTCCAGGATGCCCTGACGCAGTGGTGGTATGGTCACAACGCCGTCGGCTTCTTCCTCACCGCCGGCTTCCTCGGCATGATGTACTATTTCGTGCCCAAGCAGGCGAACCGGCCGGTCTATTCCTACCGGCTGTCGATCATCCACTTCTGGGCGATCATCTTCCTCTACATCTGGGCCGGGCCACATCATCTGCACTACACCGCCCTGCCCGACTGGGCGCAGACGCTCGGCATGGTGTTCTCGATCATGCTCTGGATGCCCTCGTGGGGCGGCATGATCAATGGCCTGATGACGCTGTCCGGCGCCTGGGACAAGATCCGCACCGATCCGATCATCCGTATGATGGTGATGGCCATAGCCTTCTACGGCATGTCGACCTTCGAAGGCCCTGTGATGTCGATCAAGGCGGTCAACTCGCTGTCGCACTACACGGACTGGACCATCGGCCATGTCCACTCGGGCGCCCTTGGCTGGGTCGGCATGATCTCGTTCGGCGCGATCTACTACATGGTGCCAAAGCTTTGGAACCGCGAACGGCTCTATTCGCTGCGCCTCGTCACTTGGCACTTCTGGCTCGCGACGCTCGGCATCGTCGTCTACGCCGCGGTCATGTGGGTTTCCGGCGTCATGCAGGGCTTGATGTGGCGCGAATATGACGAGCAGGGTTTCCTGGTCTACTCCTTCGCCGAAACCGTCGCCGCCATGCATCCATACTATGTGATGCGCGCGGCGGGCGGCGCCCTGTATCTCTCCGGCGCGCTGCTCATGGCCTGGAACATCACCATGACCATCCTCGGCTATCAGCGCGAGGAGCAACCGTTGCCAGGTTCCGAGCCCGCCCTCCAGCCTGCCGAATAAGGAGCCAGATCATGGGCTTGATGGATAAACACGCGATCATCGAGAAGAACGCTACGCTGCTTCTCGTCGGATCCCTGCTGGTGGTCACCGTCGGCGGCATCGTTGAGATCGCGCCACTCTTCTACCTCGACAACACGATCGAGAAGGTCGAAGGCATGCGGCCCTATTCGCCGCTCGAGCTCGAGGGGCGCAACATCTATGTCCGCGAGGGCTGTTATCTCTGCCATAGCCAGATGATCAGGCCATTCCGTGACGAGGTCGAGCGCTACGGCCATTACAGTCTGGCCGCCGAGTCGATGTACGATCACCCGTTCCAGTGGGGCTCCAAACGCACCGGCCCCGACCTCGCCCGGGTCGGTGACCGTTACTCGAACGATTGGCACGTTCAGCATCTCACCGACCCGCGTTCGGTCGTGCCGGAATCGATCATGCCGAAATATGCGTTCCTGAAAGACACGCAGATCAAGGTGAAGGACTTCTCGACGCATCTGGTCGCGAACGCGCGCGTCGGTGTTCCCTACTCCGATGACATGATCGCCAACGCCAACGCGGATCTGATGGCACAGGCCGATCCCAGCGCCGACACGTCCGGCCTGGAGAAACGCTATCCAAAGGCGAAGGTTGGTGACTTCGACGGCAATCCACAACAGGTCACCGAGATGGATGCGCTAGTCGCCTATCTCCAGATGCTCGGCACGCTGGTCGATTTCAAGAACTACGACGAAGCCGCCGGCTACCGCTGAGGAGGACATGCCGTGGATTACAATCTGATGCGAGAATTCGCCGACAGTTGGGGCCTGCTCGCCATGGCGCTCTTTTTTGTTGGATGCATTGGCTTCGCGCTTCGACCTGGCGGCCGCAGCCAGGCCGAGGAAGCCGCCCGCATTCCCCTCAAGGATGACTGATCATGAGCTCAGAACATATCGACGACGTGTCGGGTGTCCCGACCACCGGCCATGAGTGGGACGGCATCAAGGAACTCAACAACCCCCTTCCCCGCTGGTGGGTGATAACCTTCTATATCACCGTCTTATGGGCCATCGGCTATACCATCGCCTATCCGGCGTGGCCGATGTTGTCTTCCGCTACGAGGGGCGTGCTAGGCTATTCCAGTCGCAACGATGTCAAGAACGAGTTGGCGGCCGCCGAAGTCGCCAAAGGCCAATATATCGCCGCCATCCAGGCGAAGACCGTCTCCGAAATAGCCGCTGATGACGCGCTGCGGGAATTCGCGGTCGCGGCCGGTGGTGCCGCGTTCAAGGTCAATTGCGTGCAATGCCACGGCTCGGGCGCCCAAGGCTCCGCCGGCTTTCCCAACCTCAATGACGACGACTGGTTGTGGGGCGGCAAGGCTGAACAGCTCGAGCAGACGATCACGCACGGCGTCCGCTTCGCCTCGGATCCCGAGACGCGCCAGTCCGAGATGCCTGCCTTTGGCGAGATCATCACGGCCGACCAGATCAACCAAGTCAGCGCCTATGTCGCCAGCCTTTCCGGCCCGGTTCAGGACAAAAGCCTGACAGAGCCCGGCGCCAAGGTCTTCGCCGAGAACTGCGTTGCCTGTCATGGCGACAAGGCCAAGGGAAACAGGGAGTTCGGCGCGCCCGACCTGACCGATGCGATCTGGCTCTACGGATCGGGCGAGACCGCCATCGCCGCGCAGGTCCGCGCTCCGAAGCACGGCGTCATGCCGGCCTGGATTGGGCGCCTTGGCGAAACCAAGGTCAAGGAACTCGCGGTTTACGTCCATTCGCTTGGCGGGGGAGAATAGGAGACGGGGCCTATTCTCGACTCTCGACCGCTCAAGCGACGAGGCCCGGCCAGAGCCGGGCCTCGATTCATTTCCACATCCGAAGATTGACCTGCATCAACGCGACGGGGTCCGCCCAGCGGCAATGTCGTTCAGCGCGAGCAAGAATCATGGGTGCGCGCGAGTGGAGATGACAGTGTTGGATCAGACGCAGGTAGAACGGCTGGAAGCTGAGGCGGTCAACTCCGCCAAGATCCGCCAGCCGCTCTACGCGGCGCGAAAGAAGATCTTCCCGAAGCGCGCCTCGGGCAGCTTCCGCCGCTTCAAATGGCTGGTGATGGCGATCACGCTCGGCATCTACTACCTGACGCCGTGGCTGCGGTGGGATCGCGGCGCGTTCGCGCCCGACCAGGTAGTGCTGCTCGATCTTGCCAACCGTCGCTTCTATTTCTTCTTCATCGAAATCTGGCCACAGGAGTTCTACTACGTCGCCGGACTCCTGATGATGGCCGGCATCGGCCTGTTCCTGATCACGTCCACGGTTGGCCGTGCCTGGTGCGGCTACACCTGCCCGCAAACCGTCTGGGTCGACTTGTTCCTGGTGGTGGAGCGCGCGGTCGAAGGCGACCGCAACGCCCGCATCAAGCTCGACGCCGGTCCATGGACGGCACGCAAGCTGGTGCTGCGCGTATCCAAACATGCCATCTGGCTGGTCATAGCGGCAGCCACCGGCGGCGCCTGGATCTTCTATTTCGCCGATGCGCCGACGCTGATCGGCAACGTCTTCGATGGCAGCGCCGCGCCGGTCGCCTATGTGACCATCGCCGTGTTGACAGCGACCACCTACACGTTCGGCGGGCTGATGCGGGAACAGGTCTGCACCTACATGTGCCCGTGGCCGCGCATTCAGGCCGCCATGCTGGACGAGAACTCGCTCACCGTCACCTACAATGACTGGCGCGGCGAACCCCGCTCGCGCCACGCCAAGAAGGCCCTGGCCGCGGGCCAGTCGGTCGGCGACTGCGTCGACTGCAATGCCTGTGTCGCGGTCTGTCCTATGGGGATCGACATCCGCGACGGCCAGCAGCTTGAATGCATCACCTGCGCGCTGTGTATCGATGCCTGCGACGGCGTCATGGACAAGCTGGGCAGGGAGCGCGGGCTGATCTCCTACGCGACATTGTCCGACTACAACGCCAACATGGCTGTGGCGACCGCGGGCGGTTCCTCCCCGGTGACCCCCTCCCTTGTCAGGACGGATGACGGCAAGTTCACCGACAGGTTGGCGCATTTCCATATTAGCAAGATCTTCCGGCCGCGTACCTTCATCTATCTGGGCGCCTGGTCGGCGGTCGGGCTCGCGCTGCTCTTTTCGCTGCTGACCCGCGAGCGGCTGGAACTCAATGTCCTGCACGATCGCAACCCCCAATTCGTGACGCTCTCCGACGGTTCGATCCGCAACGGCTATACCGTCAAGCTGCTTAACATGATCCCCGAGCCGAGGATGATCGTCGTCACCTTGCAGGACCTGCCAGGCGCCGAGATGAGCGCGGTCGGTGTCGATCTTCCTCCCGCGCTGTCCTTTACCACGCTTGTCGAGCCCGACCGCCTGAAGACAATGAAGGTTTTCGTGCGCCAACCGGCGAGTGCGATCAAGGCACCAACACGGGGCTTCAGGTTCCGCATCGAAGACAAGGCTGGCCTCGAATCCGCCGAATATACGGCCACCTTCAATGCACCGGAGACCGCCAGATGAACGTCCGTTCGCAAAAGTCCCGCGAATTCACCGGCCGGCATATGCTGTTGATCATTCTCGGCTTCTTCGGCGTGGTCATTGGCGTCAACGTGACCATGGCAACCCTCGCCAGCAAGAGCTGGACAGGGCTCGTCGTCGAGAACACCTATGTCGCCAGCCAGCAGTTCAATGAGAAGGCCAGGGAAGGCCGGAAACAAGCGGCACTTGGCTGGACGGGCACGCTGACGATCGCATCCGGCGAGGTTCGCTACAGGCTGGTCGATGCCGTCGGTACACCCGTACCCTTGCGGGGCGTCAAAGTGCTGTTTCGTCATCCTGCCTATGAGGCCGAGGACAAAGCCATCACTCTCGCTCTGGCATCCGGCAGCCCTGCCGCCGATCAGCAATTTGCCGCGCGGCACACCCCAAAGGACGGTGTCTGGATTGTCGAGATCGATGCCGATGCCGGCTTGGCCGAACCGTATCGCGACGTCCGCCGCGTCACGATTTCCAAGGGAGCGCTACAATGACCTGCTGTGCGCCCGGCGCCGAAATGGCCCTGGATATCTCCAACGCCGCTTCCGTCCTGCCATCGAGCGCTGAGATCAAACTAGCGAGCCGCTCGATAGGGGGAGGCTCTCACCAGACCGATCTGTCCGTCCCGTCTGTACACTGCGCAGCCTGTATTCAGACGATCGAGACAGCGTTGACGCACCTGGAGTGCATCGACGCAGCTCGCGTCAACCTCTCCACAAAACGCGTGTCGGTGCGCTGGCACGGTGATGAGGTTCCGCCATTCTTCGCAACGCTCGGGCGGCTGGGTTACCAGGCACATCTGTTCGATCCCGAGACCGGAGAGAAGGACAAGACGCTTTCGGAACTGATCCGGGCTGTCGCGGTCGCCGGTTTTGCCGCGGGCAACATCATGCTGCTGTCGGTTTCGGTCTGGTCGGGAGCCGAAGGAGCCACCCGCGATCTCTTTCACTGGGTCTCGGCGCTGATCGCCATCCCGGCGCTCGCCTTCGCCGGCGGCATCTTCTTTCACTCGGCCTGGAACGCCTTGCGGCACGGCCGGATGAACATGGACGTGCCGATCGCGGTCGGTGTGTCGCTCGCTTACGCCATGAGCCTCTATGAGACGATCAACCATGGCGACCACGCCTATTTCGACGCCTCCGTGTCGTTGCTGTTCTTCCTGCTGATCGGCCGCACGTTGGATCACGTGATGCGGGAACGTGCCCGCACCGCAGTGAAAGGCCTATCACAGCTGGCTGCGCGTGGCGCAATGGTGCTGCGCGACGATGGCGCGCGCGACTATCTGCCGGTCGGCGAGATCGAACCTGGAATGCAGCTGCTGATCGCGGCCGGTGAAAGGATCCCCGTCGACGGCAAGATCATACAGGGAGCGTCGGATCTCGACTGCTCGCTGGCCTCAGGCGAAAGCACGCCGAAAAGCGCGGCGCCGGGCGAAGCCGTGCAAGCGGGCGTGCTCAACCTTACCGGTCCGCTGACAATCGAGGCGACGGCGGCCGCGAAGGATTCGTTCCTGGCGGAAATGGTTCGGCTGATGGAGGCCGCCGAAGGTGGTCGCGCCCGCTATCGCCGTATCGCCGACCGCGTGTCGGCACTCTACGCGCCCGTGGTTCATCTCACCGCGTTGGCAACATTCCTGGGCTGGATGGCGGCGACCGGCGACTGGCATAGGGCGATGACGATCGCCATCGCTGTTCTCATCATCACGTGCCCCTGCGCGCTCGGCCTCGCCGTGCCGATCGTGCAGGTGGTCGCCGCGCGACGCCTGTTCGAGAACGGCATCATGGTCAAGGATGGCTCGGCCATGGAGCGCCTGGCGACAATCGACACGGCGGTGTTCGACAAGACCGGCACGCTCACGCTCGGCCAGCCTCGGCTCGTCAACGCATCGTCGATCGATCCCGCCATGCTGGCCATCGCTGCCGACCTGGCCGCGCATTCGCGTCATCCCTTTTCAAAAGCCATTGCCGGCTTTGCCGTCAGCAGCAGCCAGCACAAGTTCGATAAAGTGACCGAGCACCCAGGTTTCGGGATCGAAGCCACCGGCGCCGGAAGCATCTGGCGGCTGGGTCGACGCGGATGGGCTGGGTGGAAGGCTCGAACCGGCGGTGAAGGCAAACATGGCTACGGCGGAACAGTCCTGACGAAAAACGGGATGATTGTCGCATCCTTCGTTTTCGAGGATGCGCTGCGTGTCGACACCAGAACAGCCATCGATCAACTGCACAGCGCTGGTATTTGCGTGGAAATGCTGTCGGGCGATACCGCGAAAGCCTGCACCGAGGTTGCGGACATGCTGGGTGTCGATGACTTCGTTCCCTGTCTGCTGCCGTCCGGCAAGGTCGAACGCATCGAGCGTCTGGCGAGAGACGGGCACAAGGTTCTGATGGTTGGCGACGGGCTCAACGACACGCCGGCGCTGGGCGCTGCGCATGTCTCGATCGCGCCCGCCACGGCCGCCGACATTGGCCGCAATGCAGCCGACTTCGTTTTTCTGCGCGAAAGCCTCCTGGCCGTCCCGCTGGCGCTGGCCGTGTCGCGCAAGGCGGGAAGCCTGATCCAACAGAACATAACAATTGCGATCGTTTACAATGCCGTGGCCGTGCCGATCGCCATTCTGGGCCATGTTACTCCTCTTATCGCCGCGGTCGCGATGTCTGCCTCGTCATTGCTTGTGATTGGAAATGCCATGCGCCTGCAAGGGTTCGCAATGGGCGCGTCGTCCGAAACCGCGCGGCAAGACAGGCCCGGGCGGGCCGGCGCGTTGGCCGAATCCTCATGACGACGCTCGTCTACCTCATCCCGGTAGCACTTTTCCTCGGCGCACTCGGCCTGGCCGGCTTCCTGTGGGCGTTGAGAAGCGGCCAGTACGAGGATCTCGATGGCGCGGCGGAGCGCATTCTGATCGACCGTGACGACGGCGCACAGAATGTCCCTCGTTCGAAGTGACTCAGATCAAAGCTCCGCGGGTCGCGATATCCCATCATCGTCTTACAAAATCAGGAGGGTGAGGATGCAAGCCGAAGCCATAATGACGAAGCCAGTCATCACGACGAATCCGAACGCGACGATCGCCGAAGCGGTCGAGCTCATGCTTTCAAACAAAGTCAGCTGCCTGCCGGTAACGGACAGCGACGGTGCCCTGGTTGGCATTGTAAGCAAAAGCGACTTCTTGCGCCGAGAGGAACTTGGGACTCAGCGGGTGCGTCCTCGCTGGCTGGAGTTTGATCTTGGTCCGGGCACAACCGCCCATGACTATGTGCGGTCAAACGGACGGATCATCCATGAGGTGATGACCACAGCCGTCATTTCGGCGCCTCCAGGCGCCTCGATTCCTGATATTGTAAACTTGATGATGCAACACCGCATCAACAATGTGCCGATTGTCGATCGGGAAAGGATCGTCGGCATCATCACGCGAACTGATTTGCTGCTTCTCCTGATCCGCACCATGCCGAAACGGGGCGCCACGCCACCCGCTGACGACCTGATCCGCAAGGCTGTACTTGCCGAGCTGCAGCCACAAACCTGGAGCGGTGGTGACTTGATTGATGTGACGGTGAGCGACGGCGTTGTCGAACTGAAGGGGGAAATTGTCGACGAGCGTCAACGGAAGGCAGCGATCGTTGCGGCGGAGAAAGTCGCCGGCGTCGGGCAGGTCAAGGACGGCCTCTTCCTCCGTACAGATCCGTTCTCGGTGAAGATGGTTTCATAGCTGCGAAAATGCGGGGGCGCAAAGCAGAGTCCCATCGTTCTGCTCGCCTCCCGCATCCCTTGGACACGAGGCGGTCGGCGACTTCCTTCCATATTGCGCTCGTCATGCTTGACGCCGTCGTTGGCAAAATGATTCAGATCAAAGCGCTTCGTGCGTGGGACATCTAAGAAGCCGGAGGTTGGGAACAACTCCGGAAAGCGGACATGCAAGCCGAAGCCATAATGAGCAAGCCGGTCGTCGGCATAGACCCGTCTGCATCGATCACCGAGGCGGCAGGGCTGATGCTGTCCAAAAAGATCAGCGGCTTCCCCGTCATTCGCGGCGACGGCTTGCTGGTGGGGATCATCAGCGAGGGTGATTTCCTGCGACGAGGAGAACTGGGCACCGAGCACAAGCGCTCGCGCTGGCTGGAGTTTCTAGTCGGCCCTGGAAAGGCCGCCCATGAGTATGTCCGCGCCAATGGTCGACGGGTTGAGGAGGTGATGTCGGCCGATGTCATCACGGCATCTCCCGCCGCGTCACTCGCCGAGGTCGTCGAACTCATGACGCGTCACCACGTCAAACGCATTCCGGTCGTCGACGATGGGAAGGTCGTCGGCATCATCACCCGCTCTGATCTGACGCGGGCATTGCTCAGCGTCCTTCCGGATGCTGGCCCTGCAGTCGTCGATGATGAACGGATTCGGCAGACCATCATTATCGACCTTGCGAAGCAGAAATGGGCCGGCAATGACTTGATCAACGTGACGGTGAACAAAGGCGTGGTGAAACTGAGCGGCGCCATCTTCGACGAACGTGAGCACCAGGCAGCCATTGTCGCCGCCGAAAACGTCGCCGGCGTCAAAGCCGTCAAGGATGATCTCTTCTGCGCCGACCCGCTGTCCGTCGTCCTGGTTTCCTAGTTTTGGTCTGGGGGTGACACTCATGAACGCGGTGCGTCTGGAGGGAGCTGGGCCGGGGCCGGACGACCTTTTGGCAAGGTGGTTTGAGCCAAGCTACGCATCTCTGGTTAAGGCGATGAAAGCCGAATGTCAAAATGGATCCTCTACGTAAAATGGAGGACGCGAACTCTGTCAGGCATATGTATATTAGCAATTGCGCGGAAGCGAGCCGCGCCGGAATATAACCGGCGCACGGTTGGTGGGGGAACTATGGACCGAGAAGACGAGCCTGGGGAGGTAGCGGCAAAGACATCGAACGCCCAGGCCGTGGCTATGATGCGTAGTGGAACAGTGGCTTCTTGCGCACTGCCCTGGCGTTGGTGGCAAGCTTGGCGATGACACCGAGTCTTCACGCCGCGGAAGGTGGAGCGAGCTTCTATCTGCTGGGGTCGCGCGGTCCTATGGCGGGCTTCACCCCGCCGCCAGGAGTCTTCTTCCAAAACGATTTTTATGAGCGACGTCAGCATGTTAGACGCGCCGTGGTTGAACGACATGATTTGGCTTAGCAGAGCAGGGGCACAACATGAGCAACGATCAAGACTTCCCGGCTGAAGCGGGTATAACCAACAAAATAACGCGGCGTGACGCATTGATGGCGGGCACGGCGGCTGTCGTCTCGCGACTAGCTACGCCGGTCGGCCTCTCAGGGGCGCTCGCCGGCCTTGCTGGGGTTCAGCCTGCGGTCGCACAGTCGGCTCCCCCCAACATCGTCTACGTCGTCGCAGACGACATGGGCTGGGGGGATGCCGGCTTCAACGGTTCCGATATCAAGACGCCGAACCTCGACAAGCTCGCCGAGGGCGGCGCCCGCTTCGACCAGTTCTACGCCCTGCCCATGTGCACACCGACGCGCGCGGCGCTGATGACCGGCCGCTATCCTTTGCGCTACGGACTGCAGACGGGCGTCATTCCGGCAGCGGGCACCTACGGGCTCCCGGTCGACGAGTACCTCCTGCCGCAGGTCCTGAAGGACGCCGGCTACAAGACGGCCATGGTCGGCAAATGGCATCTCGGCCATGCCAGGCCGGAGTTCTGGCCGCGGCAGCGCGGGTTCGACTATTTCTACGGCGCGCTGGTCGGAGAGATCGACCACTTCAAGCATTCGTCCCACGGCGTGAAGGACTGGTATCGCAACAACAAGCCGCTCAACGAAACCGGCTTCGACAACACGCTGTTCGGCAACGAGGCCGTGCGGGTTGTCGAGCGCCACGAGGGCAAGAGCCCGCTGTTCCTCTATTTGGCCTTCACCGCACCTCATACGCCCTTCCAGGCGCCGCAGGAATACCTCGACCGCTTCAAGGGCATCGCGGACGAGAACCGGCGCAAATATGCGGCGATGATCTCCGTGATGGACGACGGCGTTGGCAAGGTGGTTGCGGCGCTCGAAAAGAAGGGCATGCGCGACAACACCATCATCGTCTTCCACAGCGATAACGGCGGCGTGAAGAACTCGCTGTTTGCCGGCGACTCGAAGGTCGGCGGCGAGCTTCCCGCCAGCAACGCGCCTTATCGTGACGGCAAGGGCACACTCTATGAGGGCGGCACCAGGGTCGCCGCGCTTGCCAACTGGCCGGGCAAGATCCAGCCGGGCGTGATCGACAGTATGGTCCACGTTGTCGACATGTATCCCACGGTGGCCGCCCTTGCCGGCGCAAAGCTGGAGAAGAACAAGCCGCTGGATGGCATGAATGTCTGGGACGCCCTGAGCGAAGGCAAGCCGTCTCCCCGCAGCGAACTGGTCTACAACGTCGATCCTCTGGCCGGTGCCGTTCGCAAAGGCGACTGGAAGCTCGTGTGGAAGGCCTCCCTGCCGCCGAAGGTGGAGCTTTTCAATCTAGCCGACGACAAATCCGAAGCTCACGACCTCGCGGCGGCGAACCCCGATAAGGTGAAGGAGCTGCAAGGGCGCATTATCGAGCTGGCAAGCGAGATGGCCCCGCCGCAACTGCTCATGGAAGCAGTACGGCTGACCTTCTTCGCGCCACCGGTGACGGCCGATCCGTCGACGCTACTCAGCCTGGGGGACTGACGGCGGGATGGGCAGGCCGATCGAGGCGCTGGCGCGCGAGGACATGGTGTGGATCCCTGGCGGCGAGTTCCTGATGGGCTCGGACCACCAATATCCGGAAGAGGCGCCGGCACACCGCGTTGTCGTCAGCGGCTTCTGGATGGATCGAACCACTGTCACGAATGGTGAGTTCAGGCGCTTTGTGGAAGCCAGCGGTTATGTCACCCTGGCCGAGCGTCCGGCAAATGCCGCGGACTATCCTGGAGCCGACGCCGATTCATTGGCGCCGGCTTCAGCCTTGTTCGTCAGGCCTGCGCGCGGCATCGATCGCAGCAATCACTACAACTGGTGGGCCTACGTGCGCGGCGCGAATTGGCGGCATCCGCGCGGGCCCGCCAGCACGCTCAAGGGCCTCGAAACCCATCCCGTCGTGCACATCGCCTTCGAGGACGCGCAAGCCTACGCGAACTGGGCGGGAAAGGCGCTGCCGACCGAGGCCGAATGGGAGTTTGCCGCTCGCGGCGGGCTGGATGGCGCCGAGTTTGTATGGGGCGACGAACTAACCCCCGGCGGCCAGCATATGGCCAACACGTACCAGGGCGAGTTCCCATTCCGCAACGATTGCGAGGATGGCTACGAATGGACCGCTCCGGTCTGCTCTTTTCCAGCAAACGGCTATGGGCTCTACGACATGGCCGGCAATGTCTGGCAGTGGACGACTGACTGGTACCAGGAGCACCGCCGGATCGAGAGCCCTTGTTGCACGATGGCCAACCCGCGCGGCGGCGAACGCGAGGCGAGCTACGATCCGCTGACACCCGACATCAGGATCCCGCGCAAGGTCACCAAGGGTGGATCTTTCCTGTGCGCTCCCAGCTACTGCAGGCGTTACCGACCGGCCGCGCGCATGGCACAGCCTGTGGACACGTCCACCTGCCACCTCGGATTCCGATGCGTAGTGCGCTCAGAATGATGGCAGATTGCGGTTAGTTTAGTGTGTTGACGATCAAAATGACCAACTGCCTAGCCCAACGTATTCGCGCCATACAGGACGAGCCGTGAGGCGGCCTCGACCCCTACCAGCCCCGACGTGGCGGATGTCGCCAAGCTTCGCACGAGCTCATCGCTGGTGATCGACCAATAGCGACCTGTGGCCGCCGCGACGGATTGCTGGTTCACGCCAGGGGGCACGACATTCGATGCCATCAATACGACAGGAAGCGGTTGATGCGGCTCTCTTCGATGAGCGTGCGGGTGACGCCGCCAAACGCCCATTCCCGCAAGCGGCTATGGCCATAGGCGCCCGAGACGATCAAATCCGTGTGGATCGAGCGCGCGAATGTCAGTAGCCGGTCGCCGTCAGCCTCGCCGGTGATCAGTTCGGTTCGCGCTCTGATTCCATGGTGTTCAAGAAACACGGCGACATCGTCGAGGCTGTCACGAGTATTTTCATCGCGGTTGGTGTCTATCGTGGCGACGACAACTTCGTTGGCCTTGGCCAAAAATGGCAGCGCATCGGCCACCGCCCGCCTCGCCTCCCTGGTGTCCTTCCAGGCAACCAGTACAGTTTTCGCAAGGATGTGTTCGACATTGCCTCCGGTAACCAGGACTGGCCGCCCAGCACCGAGCGCGAGGCTGCCGATATCCACGGCGCGAAAGACGTTGTCTCCATCCACGCCGCCGGTGACAATGAGGTCGGCCCCTCTGGCCGAAGTGCTGAGGAAGCGGGTCGGACTGCAGACTGCTTGCACCCATTCGCTGGTAATTGAAGCTGGCACCAGCCTCTCGAAAGCTTCACGCAATTCCGCAAGCCGCTTTTCGATTTCCGTTCGCTGGATCTGCATGATCTCGCCTTCGTAGACCATGCCGTCGCCTGTGGCGACGAGAGGCGGGACATCCGCTGCTGCCAAGCCGATGAGATGCGCTCCAAATCGCTCGGCAAGTTCGATCCCCACCTGAACAATGGGCGCGGGAGTCGCATCGATCGCGAGGTTCACGATAATGGACTTGTACGACATTGCGGACGCCTTTCGCTGAAACTGTGCAATGCGTGACGGATCGCATGCGCCAGCACCCGATGCCTTGACGCGCGTCAAAGACCCGTCAATTGCGCCCGTCAATTGAATTTGTTGCGAAAATGTCGTCTCGATCTGTTTTGCCTGTGCGGCGAGAAGTGATAGTTAGCCCCGATAGCTCCGGCTCGAACCCAGGACTTTTAGGTGATCAAAGACGAAGCGCCCAGTTTATCGCCCGGTGGGACGACACTGAAATCACTGTTGTCGCGAATGTTCGATCAGGCTCCAGGCTTTATCGCGCTCATGCGTGAGCCAGGGCACGTTTTCGAATTGACCAATGCCGCTTACCAGGAATTGATCGGCAACAGGCAAGTGATTGGAAAGTCAGTCGGCGACGCCTTTCCCGAACTCCAAGGACATGAGTTTCTCGCACATCTGGACCATGTCTACGCAACCGGCGAGCCCTATAGGGGCGACGGGGTGAAAGTCGGCCTTCGCAATCAAGCCGACGGGCCGGTCGAAGAGCGCATCCTGGATTTCGTCTATCAGCCGATCAAAGCCGACGATGGCCGCATCACCGCGATCTTCATTGAAGGCACGGATGTCAGCGAACTCTCCTTTGCAAACGCAGCACTTCGGCTGCGTGAGGACCATTTGCGATCGATCCTTGCAACTGTGCCGGATGCAATGGTCGTTATTGACGAACAGGGGAGAATCCAGTCGTTTAGCACCGCTGCCGAAACGCTGTTCGGCTATCAGTCAAGCGAGGTTATTGGCAAAAACGTCAATATGCTGATGCCTTCGCCCTATCGCGACGAGCATGATGCCTATCTGCTACGCTATCTGACGACCGGAGAGCGCCGAATCATCGGGCTCGGACGCACCGTCACCGGCGCGCGCAAGGATGGGACGACTTTCCCTATGGAGCTTTCCGTCGGCGAGATGCACCCGGGAACCGGACGCTTCTTTACCGGCTTCTGCCGAGACCTTACCGAGCGCCACCGGGCAGAGGCAAGGATCCAGGAGCAGCAGCAGGAGCTTCTCCACATGGCGCGGTTTACAGCACTTGGCGAAATGGCCTCGACGCTTGCTCATGAGATCAACCAGCCACTGACGGCCATCACGAACTATCTCAAAGGCAGTCGTCGGCTGCTTGAGAAGAGTCAGGACGAGCATGCGCCTATGCTTCGGGATGCCGTGGAAAAGGCGGCTGAGCAGGCCTTGCGGGCAGGCGATGTGATCCGTCATCTAAGGGATTTTGTTGCCAGGGGCGAAAGCGAGCGTCAGGTCGAACGACTGCCGTTGCTGATCGAGGAAGCCGCATCCCTGGCCCTGGTCGGCGCTAGGGAGATAAATCTCCTCGTCAGCTACAAGCTTGACCCTGCCGCCGAACTGGTCTTGACCGACCGCATCCAGATTCAGCAGGTTCTGCTCAACCTGATGCGCAACGCGGTTGAGGCCATGCAGGATGCATCACGACGCGAATTGCAAGTCACGACTATTGCCCGGGATGATGGGATGGCCGAGGTAAGTGTGATCGATACCGGCCCAGGCCTCGCGCCGGAGGTCTCAGCCCAGCTCTTCCAGCCCTTTGTCACCACCAAGAAGCAGGGCATGGGGGTTGGGCTCTCGATTTGCCGCACCATCATTGAATCGCACGGTGGTCACATATGGGCCGAGGCTATGCCGGCTGGAGGTACCGCTTTCCGGTTTACCTTGCGCATCGTGGGGAAGGAAGAGGTCTCAAATGGCCGATAGTGATCTGGTACATGTGGTCGACGACGACGTCGACGTCCGCAAGTCGCTCGGCTTTCTTCTGGCGACGGCAGATTTTGCGGTGCGCCTGTACGAATCGGCCACAGCCTTTCTCTCAACGGCAACTGGCCATCTCGACGGCTGCATTGTCACCGACGTAAGAATGCCGGGCATAGACGGCATCGAGTTCCTGCGCCAACTCAGAGCGAGCGGGCATACAATTCCGGTGATCGTCATGACGGGCCATGCCGATGTGGCGCTCGCCGTTCAGGCCATGAAAGAAGGCGCTGCCGATTTCATCGAAAAGCCATTTGACGACGAGATGCTGATCGAGGCGATCCGCTCCGCGTTGGCCAACCGAAACCAGGCGAACGCGGCGCATCCCCAGTCTGCGGATATCCGCGCACGTCTGTCGACTTTGTCGGACCGAGAGCGCCAGGTGCTGGATGGACTTGTTTCCGGTCTGCCCAACAAGACGATCGCCTACGATCTGGGAATCAGCCCGCGTACAGTCGAGATCCATCGCGCCAATGTTATGAGCAAGATGGGCGCGGCCAGCCTGTCACATCTTGTGCGCATGGCGTTGATCGTGGAATCGAGATCCTAGGGAGAACCCTCAAGGGGGTTGCCAGCTCTAGCCTGAACCTTCTCCGATCCCCACTCGCGCCAGTGGGTTGGCCGGATATCGACACGAGCGCCAGTGGTGGCATTTTTCCAACCTTCCCGGCTCTTTATGCAGGGAAATACCAGCGCATGCGCCCCTTCCTCGTCGAAGACGGCGAGTTCGAGCCCGCGACCATAAGGTGCGCTTAGGATTGGGTTCCACATCGCATCAAAATCTTCGCAAACGGTGCGTTGCGCATTGATCTGCATCATTTTCTGGAATCGCCGAACCGGCACGCGCGTCGCCGGGCGTCGAGCTGATGTGGCCAACAGTCCCTACGGCCAACGCCATATCGTTATCGGTGGCAATCCACGGCGCGGGCAGCGAGTCGATTGCAAACGCAGCACTGATATCTGATCGGGCGCTCATCGCGACGGCTGCCTTTTCCTGAAATGCTTCATGACCTCACTCCGTCGACTTAGGGCAGCCGCCGCATCGGAAATTGATCGACGTCAAACGCGGCACGATTGCAGCACCCTGCGTCGGGCGCCGATTGATCGTGATCAAGGCCCCTCCTGGCGAAGCCTTTATCATTCGACCGCAAAGGAGGATTGCGATGCAGTACATCAAGGTCGACGAAGCGCTTTGGGCGTCCAGCATGTTGCCCGAGGGCATTGTGGAGCGTTGGTTCATTGCCAACGGCGATATAATCAAGGCCGGTGAGCGGATAGCCGAAGTTCGCGTCGAAGACGCATTGCATGAGATTGTGGCGCCGGCAGATGGCCGCGCGACGATTGTGGCCACTGCGAATGCGGTCGTTGAACCCGGCTCAATCCTGGCAACGCTGGAGTCCCAGTCCGCATGAGGATGCCCTCTCACGGGTTGATTGCGCTCATTCCTCAACTATAGCCTCAAGGATGTATCAATATGCGGACCCAACACGCCGTCGTCTGGCTGGACCATTGCGAAGCCAAGGTGTTTTTCTTCAATCGTGAGACAGCTGAGAGCCTGAGGCTTGCAACCACGCTTGCGCATCATCAAACCCACAACAAGGCAGGCACCGTCCACGGCAAGCGTGCACCGGAAAACCAGTCCTTCTACCACGACATCGTCGCGGCCCTGCAGCCGGCGGAGGAATGGCTGATCGTGGGGCCGGGATCGGCAAAAGACGAGTTGGCAAAGCATATCCGCGACCATCATCCCCAATTGAAGGATCGCATCGTCGGCGTCGAACCGGCCGATCATCCTACGGAGGCCCAGATCGTGGCGCATGCTCGGTCGTTCTTCCACGCCGCTGACAGGATGTTGCCCTAGCTTGGTCCACGCCGGTTTGCTGGCGCCGCTAACAGCCACGAGATCGATTGCCTCCATTGTGCAATGGAGGTGTCAGGTTCGGTCGGCAGCCCAGATCACGGTTGCTGCAAGCTGCTGATATAGGCGATTATTGCCTCGATCTGGTCGGGGCTGGCGATCCACTCAGGCATGTCCGGGTGGCCGGTCGAAATCCCCTCTGCGAGGGCCTCTTCGAGTATCAGTGATCGGATAGCGCTTTGACAAGCTGCGAAATGGCGGAGCGTCGGGATGGCTGCTCTTGTCCGTTTTTCCGACGGCGTGGCAGCGGGCGCAATTGACTTCCACCAACGCCTTTCCGTGGTCCGTTAAGCTATCGGCCAGAGATGGATGCACAGGTCCGAGCAGGATCAGTGCAACTACGGAGGCCGGCAGACGACGACGCCTGTAGAAGGTGTGCATGTTTGACGACGTCCGCATTGCCGATCTACGCGACTGTCTTCGCCGCTGCGTCCTCGATCGCGGTTCTGGCTTCCTCGCGAACCAGCTTGGCCGTTTCCGAAGCAAGCCTGGAGGTCAGTGTTGCGACCTTGCCGGCTTCGCTGACGTATTGCGATGTCGCATTCTGCAGGAAAGCAGAAAAGATGTCGAAAGCGTCATTGAACTCCGCACCGGTGATAAGATCGTCGGCCAGCTTAACGTCCTGTTCGCAACGATGCTTCAGAAACGCCAGTGTTTCGACGTTGTAGCGCATCATCGCCTTGAAGGCGTGCACCTGAAGAGACGTGGCGGCGACGAAGAACTTCCGGCCATTTTCCGCTATCGGCAACAAGTGCGTGCCGAATGAAGATGGTTCGGGCTGAGTCTGCATTGTCGACTACTCCGTTCTGAGGTGGTGCAAACAAAATCTCCACAGCACGACTTTGACGCCATTCGTCGTCATGTCCTTGATCAGGATCAACTCTATGGCCTTGCCGATTGCGCGAACGTCCCGGCGCCAACCGGGCCTCGTTGCGGCGTTTGACACGCATCAAGGCGCTTCCCTCGTTTTGATGGCCAAGTCGCCTCAACCACTGATGGATTGAGGCGATGGTTTTCAAGACGATCATGGTTCAACTGGAAGTGGACGCCATCGCGGCGCCACGCATCTCGATGGCATGGGATCTTGCTCAACGGCTTGAGGCCGATCTGATCGGGTTCTGTGCGGCCGAGCCGCATTTTGTCATGTCAACAGGCAATGACGACCAGGCCGTGAGCAAGGCGGTATGGTGCCAGGTGGAGGAGATAGAAAGCCGTCTCGACTGTTTGAGAGAGGAATTTCTGAGCACAGTCAACGGCAGCAATCGTGCCTCCTGGCGCGGCGAAATAGGAAATCCCACGCGCCAACTCGCACTCAACGCGCGTGCCGCCGACCTGATCCTAACTGGCTCGCCGGCGGTTGATCTGATCGTCGACCACCATCGTATGCTGGATCCGGCAGATCTCATCCTCGCAGCCGGCCGCCCAATACTCGTGGCGTCGGAAACCCTTGCGCCGATCAGGGCTGAAAGCATCCTGATAGGATGGAACGACACGCGGGAAGCGCGCCGCGCTGTCGTCGACGCTATGCCCCTCTTGGTCGAGGCCAGGAATGTTGTGGTCGTCTCCGTGGACCGGGGAAACCCCGCGCCTCAGGACGATGTTGCGGACGTCGAGCTCTTCCTGGCACGGCACGGAGTGAAGGCGCGATCGGAAGTTTTGGATGCGCGCCGTTCCGAGACCGCGGACCTACTCCTTCAGATTGGTCGGGAGAGTGCGGCCGATCTGATTGTCCTGGGTGGCTATGGTCATAGCCGCGTCCGGGAAATGGCCTTTGGCGGCGTAACGCGCTCTATCCTGGGCAGCGGATCACTTCATCGGTTTATATCGAACTGAACACAAGACATGTCGGGCTTGCTGATATTGACATGAATCAAGGTCGGCCTTCCCCGCAAACAGCTAAGGCTAACCTTGCCAAGTTGAGCGTGGCCGATGACGTGAGGGCACTAGACACCGCGGGCAAACGCGGGCGCGCAGAGCGATCGTCATGGACACGGGAAGACTTGGTAAGGGCCGCCGCATCGTCTTTACGCCAATGGATAAAAAATCCAAGCAGCGGGGACGGTGCGGCGGCACCAACGAGTGCTCAACAGCCATGGGAATTGCCGACATGAACTATCAGCGGTTCTTCGAGGAAGCGATCGACCAGCTCCATGCCGAGCGGCGCTACCGCGTCTTCGCCGATCTCGAGCGCATCGTCGGCAAGTTTCCGCGCGCCATCTGGCGTTCTAATGGCCGCGCCGAGGAAATCACCG
>NZ_JBWLUY010000026.1:0-46763 GCF_057784295.1 Mesorhizobium sp. CNPSo 4688 | reverse complement strand
CAGGCCGCCCGCCGGTGACAGGCCTCCGGTCGGCTCCGCCTCCCTCCGGCCCGTCACCGGCGGAACCAACCTTCAACCGACATCATGAACCCGATGGTGGGGGCAGTTCTTCATGACGCAAAGGGGGCAGTTCCGGATGGCGTTTGACAGGGCGATACTGACTAACATGAAATCCAGATCGCTTTGCAAAACGAAGCGATCATTATAGATCCCGCCCCTGATATCTCCTTCTACAGCTCGACCGGCCTCGATCTAACCCTTGATCGACGTCTGACCCTTTTCAAAGACCAGAAGACAGGCATTAACCTCTCTATTGATCCTTCGCAGAAGGGATACAATCACGAAGAGGTAATGGCGGAAATCACTACGCCCGTCGATATCGATGAAGAGCACGGGTTTGAATTCCCGCCCACCACATGATCCTGGCTTGGACGCGCGAGTTCGTGGAATTGAAGTTCCAGTCTCGGATAGCTGCTCGCGTTGAGGGGAAAAGCTCTCTTGCAAGATTAGGGATCGGAATTCATCTAACCGCCCCGACCATCCATGCAGGCTTCGCCGGCCAGATCCGGCTCGAAATGGTCAATCACAATAAAGTGCTGGTCAAACTGCGGACTGGGATGAAAATTTGCCAGCTGATTTTTGAGCAAACTCTGGGCACGCCGGTTCGTGGGTATGAAGGCCGCTTCGCGGGTCAGACTACAACAAAAAAAGGCTAACACGTCGAAGCGTTCATGGCAGGCGGTTAGCTACGCAACATTGATTGCATACGTCTGATTTTTTTGAGTCGATCATTTCGCCGCGCCGAGCGTCAGCGCAAAATCTTGCGTGCATTCCTTGGATAAACGGCTGCTCAAGCCTATATTTCCCAGCATCCCTGCCATGACATGATCCATCGCAGAAAAAGAACGGCCTGGAAGTGCGGTCAACACCAATCGGGCCTGGTCTAACGCCCAGCCGGGTCAATTTCTGACGCGGTCCGTATGGGTCAGCCGTTGCGAAAGCTGTAGCTGTAGCCGTTGATCGCCGGCGCACCGCCGAGATGCGCGAAAAGGACTCTCGACCCTTCGGCAAAAAAGCCTTTCTGGACGAGGTCGATCATCCCTTGCATCGATTTGCCCTCGTAAACGGGATCGGTAATTATACCCTCGAGCCGCGCGCACAGACGAATAGCATCCTTGGTTTGCGATGAGGGAATGCCGTAACAGGGGTGAGCGTACTCCTCGAGCAACACCACATCTTCCTCGACCAGTCCCATTTTGAGATCGACGAGCTCCGCTGTATGTTCGGCAATTGCCAGCACTTGCGCCTTGGTTTGCGCTGGAGTGGCAGAGGCATCGATACCGATGACGTTGCGATGTCGACCATCATTGGCAAATCCGACGAGCATGCCGGCATGTGTCGAGCCCGTGACGGTGCAAACCACGATAAAGTCAAATGCAAACCCAAGCTGATTCTCCTGAGCGCGCACCTCTTCCGCGAACCCGACGTAGCCGAGACCGCCATATGGGTGAACGGACGCGCCAGCTGGTATTGCATAGGGTCTGCCGCCCCTTGCCTTGACCTCATAGAGCGCCTTTTCCCAGCTGCGGCGAATCCCGATGTCAAAGCCCTCGTCGACCAGGTGCACCTCTGCTCCCATGATGCGGCTCAGAAGAATGTTGCCGACACGGTCATAAACGGCATCCTCATGTGGGACCCAGCTCTCCTGAACCAGGTGGCATTTCATGCCAATCCTGGCCGCGACCGCGGCCACGATGCGCGTGTGGTTGGATTGCACGCCGCCGATGGAAACAAGGGTATCGGCATCTGAGGCGATGGCGTCGGGGATGATGTATTCGAGCTTGCGCAGCTTGTTTCCGCCAAATGCAAGTCCGGAGTTGCAGTCCTCACGTTTAGCGTAGATTTCCACCTTTCCGCCCAGATGCCTGCCAAGGCGGTCGAGTTTCTCGATGGGCGTCGGTCCAAAGGTGAGCGGGTAGCGCTCGAACTTATGAAGCATGTTCTCTCCGGCAAGGACCTATAGCTTGCGGGGTCGGCTAAGAGGCGTGTTTGCTGTTGCGCCACGCGTCGTTGTCCGATGTTCAAGAAAGGCCGATCATTATATCCAGCGTCTCATAAGCCAATGAATCAAGTGGTCGCCATGCGACCTGCTGCGATCGACTCCCACTGCAGATCGAACTGAAGAGTTGCATTCTGCGGGGACTGGAATGACGGAAATGTTATGTCTTGCCACCGTGCCTCAACGAAGTCGCGACATGCGGCCAATTGCAAGACGCTGAGGCATGTCTGAGGTCCCATCGGCCACCTCATTATCGTTCGGCACCATCCGATTTTCTCCCAACGACCGATATGCTCCCTTCTTGCAGGCCCTGCTAGCGCAGCCGGATCGCCAGACCAGAAAGAGCACGCTTGCGAAATAGGTCAGCTGAAGGAGCAACGAACAAGCAAGTGTCGTGACCACCACTGCGCGGATGGAATGCGAAGCGACGTAGACAGTCGAAGCGACGGCACACAGCACCAGCCACAGGACGAGACAGAAGGTTCTATAGGGCAACGCAGTTCTCCTGGTTTGTCGGCCATGTCACGCAGTGATCTTGTCGGCCGCAACATGTGTCTGGCAGTTCTTCGGGCAGACGCGCGCGCAGGCTCCGCAGCCGACACAGCGGCCAGCATGGTCGACGACCATGATCATGCGATTGAGCTCGCCATCGAAATCGTCGTCTTCGCCGTCGCAGCGGCCGAGGATTTCACCCGCGTCATCGACGCCGTAAAGGTGCATGACCTCGCGCGAGCAGACCTTGAAGCAGCGGCCGCAGCCGATGCAGGTCGTGCCGTCGATAGCGGTGAGATACTGCGGCATCCAGGTGGATCCGTCGCGGGTGACGAAAGCGTTCGTCATCGCGCATTCTCCCACGCAGCGAGGTCCCTCTTGGCAGCGTCCCACTCGGCAAAAACGGCGAACGTTTTTGCGGCAACAGCGTTGATCTCAGTCCAGTTGACCGGCAGGTCCTCGGCAAGATCGTGCAACTCCATCTTCGCAGTTCCCGCACGCGACTGCAGCCTGCGGACCTTCTTCCGCAACTTCTCGAGATCTGACATTAATCCGTCTCCGGTTTTCATCACGCCGTCGCCGCCGCGCCGGCACAGGGTTCAATCTCTGCGGTCGCATCGTCGACCAGTTTGCTACCGGCTTCCGCGAGTTGCCGGAAAGTCTCGAAGCCGAACCGATCGACGTCAGGAGAGAACGAACAAACACCTGGTCCCGAAGCGCACGCGTCCGGAGGCCTTACGGTTCTCCTCTCCATGATTGGCGATGTAACCGGGCGGAAACGCTCCGCGATCGCAAGCCCGACGGCGGTGTAAAACATGTCGATCCTCCACAGCACGTACGGATCGGGATAGCCCATGCCAGGAATCGCACGGAACTTTTTTTTGGTGACGATGAAGTCCGCCAGCAGCGCGGCGTCCGATCTGCCTTCCCATAAGCAGTAGGCTTCCTCCGAACGGATCACCCGCACGAGACATCTGAGGAATGGGGTGGCAAGGGCCGCTTCGTCCTCGTCGACCGCCGGGGCTAATCGCCGCGTCCCACATTTCATATTTTCCCATTCCTCTTCCTCAAAGGACGATTTCTTTGCTCGGCAACGCCTACTTCGGGCACACTTGCGCTGTCGGCGCCCGGTTCGGGGCGCGCAATTCCAAGAAATCGATGGCCTGGTGGCCGGCCTCGGGGGCGTCTTCGACTGCGCTGCCTTCGCGGTTACGCGTGCAACATCGATTGCGTCGTGATGTGACCGCAGGTCGCAAGATTGGAGCCTTGAACTTGCCGCAAACGGCTTACCTGGCACTGCATCGGGCCTATTTGCTGCGGCCACGCCAAGGAAATGGACGAATTGACCGTTAAACATGCAAACTGACGTGCCTTTTATGTATTTTCCCCGGCCGGCCGCAGGTTGGTATTTTCGGGAAAAGTTCTGCAGAGCCCCGCATAGAGCGCTGTCACAGTCCTCCCAGCCTTGTAGCTGGCCAAGGCCTGCAGCAGATCTGGCAGGTGATGTCGTCTCAGGCCGTCTGGAACAGGCTCCGGGTCATCGAGCGACTTCAGTGCCAGCTTCAGCAACTCGATCGCGAAATCCTTGTTGCCGCTCTCGTAAACGTACCTGGCTACTGCAGGATAGGACTGGAACTTTGGGGCTTGCGCGGGATTAAGTGCGAGAATGTGTTGTGACAACTCTTTGCCGAACGCGAAGCGCTCGGCGGACGGGAAGCGCGAATGGTCATGCGCGGAACCGAAGAGTTGGTCCAGGGCTGCAAGCATCCAGTTCTCGGAGTTTCTGTCGATCGCATCCCGAACCAATTGGCGCATGAGGGGTACGCCGGCCCACATGTCATGCATTTTGTGAACCACCAAATGCACATGAGCCAAGCGGAAATGGATATCATCCGGCATCAGGGCTACTCCCTGTTCGATTGCCGAGAGCGCCGTCCTCCAATCCCCTTTCCGTATCGCCGCACAGAACCTGTCGTAGATCGGCTTCTTCAAAGCCTCTTCGCGCGCTATTGCGTTGTTTCTGGCGACCCTTTCCAGATTGGTCGCTTTCGCATCGTCGCTGGTGCGCCAGCTGCCGTTAATTACTTTCGGCAACACCGCTTCGAGTTGCCATGGGTGACCGATAAAAGCGATGTTGCCATCCCGGTCGACCACGAACGAGGTGGGCAGCCCGACAGAACAGCTGCGCTCCCTCCAAAGCCTGTTCATTTCCCCTGAGGAATCGAATGCGACCCGATAGTTCAGATCCGAGAACTTTTCGGTCAGCCATGATTCCAGCCTGGCTCGGGCAACAGGCGAGACGGCGTAATCATCGGCAGCGGTTGCGACGACCTCAAGTCCGTCGTCCCTATATTTCTCCTGCAGTTGCACCAATTGGGACGCCGCCGCCGCAGATGGTCGGCACCAAGTTGACCAAAACTCGACGACGTACACTTTGCCGGGATGGAAGCTGGCGAGGGGCTTACCACGCAGCCAGGTCTCGGCCTTGATCGAAGGAGCCGGTGAGTCGATCTGCAGTGCCATATTGGTCTCCAAGGCTATGCCACGAGGCAGCGACTTATGGTCGAGCTCGTTTGCATATTAGCGAGGGCCACTCAGGTTCAAGGAAAGGAGAGCATCGCTCGTCTCGCCCGCCTGGTGCGGCCCGTTTAACTCGGTGTTGCCACATTCATTGTTGCCGGAATTCAACGAGCAAAGGTCGTGCCAACGCGCTCAGCGCCCAGTGCGCGATCACTTCGCTTGAAAGCCGCCATCATCCCAACATCCCCTTTTTTTATTGAACCCGACATGTTTTCTGTCGTTGTCAGGTTTCGGACATGCATCACGCGCTCAGCGCCGCCGTCGGAGTCCGCCTTGGCGGCCGGCGCGGATTTGCCGTCGCCGTTGGGCTGACAGTGGCTGGTCATCATTGTCCGCTTCGCGCGCGCTGGCTTGAGCTTTGTGCCATTCAGGCCTGTGGCGGCGGGTCTCGCCACTTGTAAGGGGCCGCTCCGTCCCCGTAACTCCTCTGCCCCTCGCCTGGCAGGACATTGAGCCACGAGTTGGCCACGTGGCCTCGGCTCGGGACACGGTCGAGCGCCGACCGCTATGCCCCGACCACGATACTTCAATTGAGACTGCGGACGGTGCGCAACGCGGGCGGCAAGCGGTCAAAGGGTCGTCTACCGATAAAGGAAGGTACGAGCTCGCCGTCAGCGCGATCTATGGCCGCCTTTCCACCGGCGACACGATCGATACACCCCTGGAGGACGCCCCGATAGTCCGTGTCGGACTTCCGAGGCATCCCTGCTTTGCGCAAACTCACGCAGGTCGGCCGCTCCGTGCAGTGCCCCGGACCGGCTGCGTGAGCTCCTTTACCGACGGGTGCATCTCGCTGACACGAAACCAGCATCTCAACACGGAGGACTGCACTGCGCGCGTGCCGTCGACGAGGATCGGATTCCGTCACCGAGAACGCCGACGATCGGCGAGCGCTCTCAAGCCCGTCGACATTTACCCTGACCTTATGATCCTCCTATGGCGCAAGCCCAGCGCGCGATACACCTCAACAGGCGGCGAGCATGCGCAGGGTCTCCTGCCCCGCGGCGTCACGCTCATCTGAGGGTCGACCCAGGAACGCCTGGCCTATTTCGAACCGGGCTTAGGATAGCACGGCAGCTAGCACACCAGGAATGCATGCCCCATGGAGACGGCCGTGTTTTGCGAGCAGATTGGCAATCGAAGCGTTGGGGATAGGTGATTTGACTGATTGGCTTTCGGCATTAACTCCAATCAGTCGACAAAACGCAGCGGAACCCACATCCGCTCCGGGCATCACGTCGCGACGTTCTGTCGGCATTGGCAAGGGAACCCCAACTGGCCAGCCGATAGGTGAGCATCGATCGTCGGCGAAGCGCTGCGCTCGCTTCAGACACTTGGTCTCACTCACACGCACCGGCTGCGGCACCTATGTCGTGACAGCTTCGTCAAATCACTATGCGCATCTGCACTTGTCGATGGTTTCATCAGCCTGCCGACCGATCGAGGTCATTTCGAATGTCGGTTCATTGAACGGCATAGGGATCACATAACCCATCCACCGCGTGGATGCCTCCGACCAGAACAATCGATTGGTTCTTCAAAGCTAACCCCTTTAGTCATCGAATCATTGGCTTCGGGCAACGCTGGCTGATGAAAGCAGGGCGCTACACGCAGGAGGTTCGATGCGCAGAGAAATCGCAGGCGAGGTTGGCGGCTTTTTGAGCCGGCCGACCGTCGGTTTCGGTCCGCAAATCAGGTCTTCACATGATCTTATCCGCGGCTGCCGGCATGCGGCTTGCATGCTTCAGCAATTACTCATGCGAAAGAGTGGCAACGAATGCGTTGCGCGCGACTTCTGCTGCTACCCCGGGTCCTGACTGACGGTGACGCTCAATTGATTTTCCTGCATTGATGTGAGGTGACATGCGAACGTTGCTCGTTGATCATCATACGGCTTTCGTGCGCGCTGTGCGCGCTGCGCTCGTGAGTAGCGGTTTTGCCGTTGACGTAGCCTGCACTCTGGAACAGGCCTCGAGTGCATTTCATTGCGCGAGCTATGAAATTCTCCTGCTGGAGTTGGGTTTGCCCGATGGCGATGGCTTGGGCTGGCTGAAGCAGCTAAGGAGCGAGGGCCATTCGGTTCCTGCCGTCATTATGAGCGGTCTTGGCGATCCCGAGAAGCGAATCGCCATTTTCAATGGTGGCGCGGACGATTTTCTGCTCAAACCGGTCAGTCCCGAAGAGCTCATCGCCAGAATGAGAGCCATTCAGCGCCGGTCGACATGGATGACCGACCCTATCCTTGTATTTGGTAATCTCAACTTCGACCCGATCAGCCGAGAGATCTGCGTGGCAGGTCGTCCTCTGACGATCGCACGACGCGAACTATGTATTCTTGAGCATCTGCTTAATCGTGCAGGCCGCATTGTGCCGCGCGAGCAGTTGGAAGGCCATCTCTATTCGTTCAACGAAGAAGTATCTACCAACGCGCTCGAAGTCGGAATCTATCGCCTACGTGGACATCTAAAGAGGTCAGGTGCAACGCCACTGATCAAGACCGTGCGGGGCATTGGTTACATTCTTGAATTGCCTGATGCGGCATCCGCATAGTTGGTCATGTGAAAGAAAGAATCTCTTGAAAATGGTTCGAACTCGTCCTCGTGGCACCAAACGGCGGCCAACCCTCATCGACGATTTGAGAGCTACCGGTTGTCCTTACTTGGGCCCTCTCCTGTGCGCACTCATGCTGTTGTCGCCACTTTCTGCCGCGGCTCAAGAAAACGGGGATGACGTGAAGCCGGATGCCGCTTCCAATAGCATCCATGCCACGCTGAACCTTTCCTCTTCGCTCGGCAAGACAATCCATCTGCCCGGCCCAGCCGCTACCATCTTTGTTGCCGACCCTACGATCGCCGACTATCAGGCACCCTCGAACAAGACAGTCTTCGTCTTCGGCAAGAAAACCGGGCGGACCAGCCTGTTCGCCTTGGATGATAAGGGCGAGGCTTTGGCCGAGCTGCATATTGTCGTCACGCAACCGATCGGCGATCTGCGGGCCATGTTAAGGGAGCAGGTCGGCGACTATCCGATCCGCGTCAAGTATACGCCGCGCGGCGCAATCCTTAGTGGTACAGCGCCCGACGCAGCAACCGTCGACACCGCGAAAAGCGTAACTGAGCAATTTCTCGGTGACGGTGCGCAGGTCGTCAACAACATCAAGGTCGCTGGTTCCTTGCAGGTCAATCTGAGTGTGCGCGTTGCCGAGGTCTCCCGTGGCGCCATGAAGCAACTGGGTATTAACCTGTCGGCCTTCGGACAGTTCGGCAACTTCAAAGTTGGTTTGATAAGCGGCGACAGAGGTGCTGCCTCTGGTGCCGCCGGTGGTGGTGGTACAGCGGAAATCGGATACGACGATGGCAATGTCAGCATCGGAGCGGTGCTCGACGCGCTCGCCAAGGAGCACATTGCTTCCGTCTTGGCTGAGCCGAATCTCACTGCGATGTCCGGTCAGACCGCTAGCTTCCTCGCAGGAGGCGAATTCCCTGTCCCTGTCCCTCAGCAAAATGGGCAAGTTTCGATTGAATTCCGTCACTTCGGTGTCAGCCTCGAGTTCTTACCCACAGTTCTCAGCAACGACCAGATCAATATTCGCGTAAAGCCCGAAGTCAGTGAACTCACGTCACAAGGTGCCGTTCAAATCAACGGCATCTCAGTGCCGGCAATTTCCACTCGCCGTGCCGACACGGTCGTCGAACTCGCCAGCGGGCAAAGCTTTGCGATTGGTGGGCTGATCCGGCGTAACGTCAGCAATAGCATCAGTGCTTTCCCAGGGCTCGCCGAAGTGCCGGTCCTTGGCGCGCTGTTCCGTTCGTCCTCGTTTCAAAAGGATGAGTCGGAATTGGTTATTCTGGTTACGCCTTACATCGTAAGACCGGGATCGAGCCCCGACCAGATGAGCGCGCCAACGGGCCGTATGGCTTTGCACTCGGCCAGGGGTGTCACTGTGACAAATTCGTCGGCAACAGCTCCGCGAGGCCGCGCTGCTGTGCGCAGCTCCGCGCCAGATGCCAAGAGCAGTGACGGCTTCATTATCGAATAGCAGGTAGAGTGACGTTGCGGATCAAACTTCTCTTGGTTGCCCTGACAACAAGCCTAAGTGGCTGCGTAAGCGCGCCCATTTATGTAGAGCCATCGACACCGATTCTCATCCGGCAAGAGACCACCGTCCTCATATTGCAAAGCCTTCGCGCTTCAGAACTGCAGCGTCTGCGCGTTTTCCTCGACAGGGCCAGCAGGGGTCGGCGCGATGCGCTTCGTCTTCTTATCAGCGGGTCGCCCCTGCTCAGCGCAGAGGTGGTCCATCAGGCGAAGCTGATGGGTATCGCCGCTTCCAACATCCACTTGCTGGACCAACACGACGGCCGCGCAGCGCGAATAGAGGCGATTGTCTATCAGGCCCGCCCTCCTGTGTGTCCCTCGTTTTCCAGTACGGTGCTCAACGATGAATTCTTCGACCAGACATTTGGCTGTTCGACGCGCCACAATCTCGCGGTAATGATCAACGATCCGCGCGACTTGTTCGACAACAATGCTGTCACACCAAGCAAGGGTGATCGTGCGGCCATCCCGGTTGCCAAATACAGGACATTCACCGTGGACAAAAATGGTGAGTGATTTCGTGTCCTTCTTCTTCGCCCGATAGAGTCGGCACCTGCTCCCAGAAGGCACGATCGCTGATTCTTCGAATTTGCAATGGCTGGCGCAAACTTGTTTAAATGCCCGATCGTCGCCCACTCGAGATCGTTGGACAACCCGGATGGGTACACGCTGCCCCCCCACCTCTCGTCGACGGGCAGCGCTGATCATTTGCTTGGAATGCAGCGGTGACTATCACCGCGACAGGGGCCGACAATTCCCCAAGCACCCATGGCCACGGGACGACGGCAACAGCACTGAGCGGCGATCGTTGTTGGGATCTGAAAAGCTCCGCGCCGCCTTTATCGCCGGCGAACGACTTGGTTCAATGCCGAGGCGCCACCACCGAGGCCGGGCCGTCTCGAGCAAGTCAGCGCGGCTGCGTGGCCGCGAGCCACGCGGCGGCTGTTACGCAACCATGGGCCCCGGGCTATCGGAGGTCCCATCTTCGCGGGCGCCGCACCTATCAGCATGTTCGCCGTCCGCAGCTGATGATGCGCATCGGCGCGGTTTCCTTGCTCTATCCAGCTAGACAAGACGGATAGCATCGTCATCATTGACACCTGGCCAGGGTCGCGACCGATGTTCGGGTTGCGGCCGGGCTGACCGGAGCTAGGTTCCACTTTGTGCGGCAATCCTTTTGAAAATCCACCTCCTATGAGGCCTTGGTGTGGCTCTCTGCTTGGCGCGCAGAATTCCTGCGGGGTTGCCTTTTCGAGCTGTACTCACCTTCTCATCGGCCAACTGCAAAAATAGATCCACCGGATCAAGCTGGACCTGCTCTGGACCGGATCTCGAACTTCCGATTTTCCAGCCGCCGATTAGATCGGCGAGCTGGAGGCAAAGCCTGCGCGGCGCCCGATCGACCGCATGGACAAGGCACGCGCAGGAAAGCGCACGTCAGGCAATGGTGAGACAAAGCCGTTGTGCCGACCCGGTTGGGAACACCACCGGCTTATGCAGGCGCGGAGTTAAGGCGTGCGTGCAGGTTATTCAAATAACCTTCTGCATAGCTTTGAGCCACGGTAATCGGCAGATTGATCCCGGCCGTGGCGGCCTCTTCGAGCGCCTTCTTCACGAGTCCGTTGCGAATTGCCAGCTTGACCTCAGGCCCCGCAATAAGGCCGAGCGCCTGTGCTCCGATAGCGATCCCAGCTTCTTCCAGGGCATGCTTCATATTGCCTCCGGTAATGGCTGTACGGACAAGATTTTCAGCCTGCGCCTCTGCTGAAAGCGCCATCGATGCAACATCGGCTATTTGTCCGAGGCCGGGGACGAAGCTAAGCAAGCCCACCGCCGTTGCAGCCCAGTCAAGAATTTGAGAGTGAATTTTGAGCACTCCGGATACCGCATGCATGAAAGCTCCGCCGTTCTTTTTGGCTGACTTGGTATCAGGCTGGTCCGTCAGGCCCGCCATCATGTCCGAAGTGGCTTCTTGCTCCGCAGCGGTTTCAGGCACATGGGTCTTGGGCTGCTGAACGGCGCGATTGGCAGACGACATACCGTCGCAGAAGTGGGCAAAATCGTTTTTGCTGATGTCTCCGGAATCGACTGTATGCCCGCCGCCGAAGTCGAAGAAACGATGGTGGGTCTTGTAACCTGTGATCGAATTGTTCAGCAGGCTGAACAGCAGAGGATCCGCGAGTAGCTGTGAGGCCGCTTGCTGCACTTTCGGATCCAGGCTCTTGTCCGCAGCCATCTTCGCGAGCTTATCACGAGTCAGGACACCGCTCCCAAAGAAGGCGTCCTGGTTGCTCTTGATCGTTTCGATAGTATCCAGCTCGGTTCGAGTGAGGCTCATCGCTGATGAAGCGACCTGCAGGAAATCTTCTTTATGAACCTTGTCTATCGTACCACCGTACAACTGCTTCCACTCAGATGGGTGGTCGACGAAGTACTGAGCCGCAGCAATGACCTGGGGCGGACATTTGCCGGTTTTGGCTTCGCCTGAAACGATCTGCTTGAAATCAGCCACACTGAGATTCTTCGGCAGGTTTTCGGAGTATCGGTAAAGTTCGCGCATCGCGTCGCTCGCCGTCATGACCGACGGCTGTGTATTTTCAGTGGTGTCGGATGGAATGTAGTTCTTTGTGTAGTTTTGCGCCTGCTGCTCCTGAAACGCCGCAACTTGTGGGTGACCGTTGGAGAATCCGGCCAGATCCTTCGCCTTGATCTTGCCGCCGCAGCGGCCATCGCCCTGCGAGCCGATCGCGTAAAAGAGCTCTGGATCCTGCTGCAAGGCCTCGATCGCCGCTTTCAAGTCCGGTGGCGTGGAGGGATCATTGGCTTTCTCCCCCAACGATTTCCAATCGAGGGGCATTAGGTCCTTGTGACGGTTCAGCACCGCCACGATCTGCAACTCCCGATCGGTCAGCGAGCCTCCGTTCCACGTGATTCTGTCGCTTCTTATAGGCGCGGGCGCCACGGGCTGGGGATCGGTCGCAGTGGCCTGGGGATCAGTCGCAGTGGGCTGGGGCTGCTGATCCATTGCTTCGATTGCTGCCCTCATATGTGGCGGCAGAAGGTCCAGTGGGTGCCGGGACAACTCTTCCAGGGAAGACGCGGCATCCGACAGCGGTTCCGATGAGGGCCGGTACAATCCTTCAGGCAAGTCAATATTCCGCGACAGCGCATCCCGAAGCGCGAAGGGACTATCCTTTGTTTCGAGCAGGTAACTAGACAGCATCCCGTCAAAGGACGGCGCTCTTTGCTGAGTCCTGTCTAATGCAGATGCCGAGCTCGACCAGACCTGTGCGAACTGCGAAGGGTTCAGGCTGTTGTCCAGCGAGAGGTTCGTGCTGCTGTAAACGTTAGTGGCGCTATTGATCGACATTCTTGGCTCCTTAGACGTGACTGCAATCCCCTAAGAGGGCGACAAACGCGTTCATGAACTTTAACAAATCCAAGCATTGGCCGGGATGCCAACTCGCCCCTTGCCCACTTTGATTGCTCCGCTCCTTGATGGCTCGTAGGTTCAACTCTAGCACAACGGCCAGTGATCGTTTGAGATCATGAATCCCACGATGAGCGGTTCAGCTTTCGAGAACCTGACGAATTGGAAAGAAATTCTCAATTAGGATGCGGTTGCTGTTGATGCCTTCTCCGGCCAACTGCGGCGATCCATAGATATCATTTCTGACTCAGCTCAGGCTTCGCGCCATCTTGCTGTGGCACGTCAGAAGAATATGAGGCTTCTGGTTGCCCATCGCGGACGACCATGGTGGAGGAGCCGCGAAACAATATCATCACAGATCCCCTCGTCGGCGCCGGCGCGACGTGAGGATGCGCCTGCGCCTCCGCCACGAGGCCATTGAACGTCTGTTCCACGAGAGCGATGAAGCGCGGCGGACCGGAAACCAAGACGAGGCCATTTCCCGGCGCGGGTCTCACGACATAGCGGTTATCGGAGATGCCAAATTTATCGAGAGCCGCCTTGAACGCTTCGAAGCGAATCGAAGTCAACACAACCATCCGCGTTTGCGCCTCATGGGCGGCAGTTACATAGAGCACAAGCCCATCATAGTACCATTGGAGATCGTACACCTTGGTCAACCGGTCGAGGAACTCGCGCGGTGGCAAATCTGGCATGCGCCCGCGAATCCGCCCCTTCACCTCGGGGCTGATGTTGATCGTGATGTTCAGGTTGTCCCCGAAGTCCTGCAACGCGGCAGAGAGATCCTGATCCAGAACTGTATACCTATAGGGTGTGGAGGGCAGCGACAGAGGGACGGCGAGAGTTGTGTGAATTCCGATGGAGAAAAAAACCCCCAGGCACAGAAGTCTCTTCAAGCTGTGCAGGATCGTGGATCGGATGAGCGTTCTTGACATGTCGTCCTGATAAACCAAAGGCTGAAACTCTCACAAGTCACTAAAGGCCGCTATGTGACTTTTTAAATGATTAACCGTGACCTTTGTCAGCTTGTCGTCAGCTTGCCTCTGTAGGCATCGACACAACAGCGGGTAACAACCGGCTCGGCTCATCCTGCGTGAGAGAGAAAACAATCGGGTATTGCATGATGACGCCTGTCACTTCGATCGCTGCCAGTCTGACGGATTTTCTTCCCCGGGTCGCGTCACAGTCATTGGGCGAACAGGCCCAGTTCGATCGCGCGCTAGCGCAGGCGGCTGCCACGATGAAAAACGATACCGTTTCTGCGCATGCGGGAGCGGCGCCAGTTGTCGCACAGTTGGATGTTCAACGCGCGGCTTCACCGACAAGCCCACTGGGCGACCGTGTGCTCGAGACGATTTCTTCAATGTACCGTGTCAGCGCAGTTACGTCTGCAGCGTTTGACCATCCTGTAGCCCTGCAGAAGGACGCTCTCGCTCAGCCGACACAGAAGCTCCCCGTGGAAAGTGGGGGACCCGGAACGCAGCCAGGACATGATTTCGAATCGATGATTGCTGATCTGCGTGATGTCTATAATGGCGTCACCCAAGTTTCCCTTATAACCAAAGGGGTCAGCGGCATCACCTCATCTGTGAACAAGCTCTTGAAAGAGGGATGAACGGCCCGCATGACTGGCTTGGCCCATGGCGAGATCATGCGTAGTCGCCCGCCCGGTTGGCGATCGCTTCATTTTGTCGTGCTGCCACTTCTCTTCGCCCTGAGTGGGTGCAAGGTCGACCTCTATACGCAATTACAGGAGCGCGAGGCGAATGAGATGGTCGCACTTCTGATTGACAATGGGGTTGATGCGGTCCGAGTTGCCGCTAAAGATGGGACCAGTACGATCCAGGTCGACGAGAAGCTGCTTGCGCGGTCAATCAATCTGCTGAATGCCAAGGGCTTGCCCCGCCAATCTTTCAAGAACCTCGGCGAGATTTTCAGCGGATCAGGCCTGATTGCCTCGCCGACCGAGGAGCGTGCCCGCTACGTCTATGCCCTGAGCGAAGAGTTGTCGCGAACGATCAGCGATATCGATGGCGTCTTCTCGGTACGTGTTCATGTCGTTCTGCCGAACAACGACCTGTTACGATCGGGCGGCACGCCATCCTCGGCCTCGGTTTTCATCCGGCATGACGCGAAAGCAAACATCTCAGCTCTGCTGCCCAAGATAAAGATGCTCGTCGCTGACAGCATCGAAGGCCTGTCCTACGAAAAGGTCGAAGTGGTTTTGGTGCCGGTGGAACCGTCCGTACATGAGCAACAGCCTCTACAGGCGACTGTTTCGGCCCAGGCACCGAGATCCGATCCAGCGCCACTTCTGGCAATCGTGACCGGTGTTGCCGCGGCTGTGTTCGCAGTGGCGTGCTATCTTCTGGCCAGTGTTCTAAGGCGTCGGCGCAGGCAGTCATCGGGCGAAATAGCCAAAGTCGAGGGCCGCCCCGGTGGGTCAGCCGTCGAGGCTATTCGCAAAAAGCTCATCGGCTATAGGGCATAGGTAATATACCCCGATGCCAACAGCGATAGAGACCGCCGAGCGTGATCATGAGATTCAAATGCGTTCCGTACGCCTGAGCGATCTTGTTGCTTCGGCTCATCCAACTCGTCTTGCCGCATGTCTTGATCCGGCGTTGTCGGCTCCGACATTGGTGCAGTTGCAGAAGTGTCCCAGGCTGCAACCAAGACTGGCAGAATTGCTGCTTGACAATCAAATGGGTTCGGACGGAAGCGGCTGGGGGCCGGATCTTCTGCGCGGATACGATCCGCGTCGGGCTGCTCTCCTTGCCGGGAGTATCTGGCATGCCCGTTCGCTGCTGAAGCTCGTTTCAAAGCCTCACCTCACCGCGCTTATTGGACATATCGGCGAGGATGCTCACGCGTTTGGCATCCGACACCTCGCGCATGCGATTGAAACCAGCTTGATTGCTGATCCGGAAAAACTCGCGCAGCAAATTGAGCACGATGGACTTGCCTGCCTTGGTGCTTGGCTCGATGACAGTTCGGCGCTTGAGCGCAAACGCGTGCTTCTGCGGTTGCCCGTCGGGACCGCCACCGAGAACCCTGCGCCCGAACACAGGAATGCTTCGGGCCAGTTGTTTTCCCTTGTCCTGGCCCATCTTGAGACGGAGTTCCGGTGATATGACAGTCGATGTTTCCGCAGCATGCGGCGCGCCGCAGATGCGCCCAGTCGGGCCACTGATACCGGGGCGTGAGCTCGATATCTGGCACAACGCCACAGAAGCACTTGACGCAGCAAAACGGTATCAAGAGCGGGTTCGCAGCCATATACGCGCAGCTTATGAGCGTGAGCGGGCGCGCGGCCATGCTGAGGGCTTGCAAGCAGGCGCGGAGGAAATGACGGGATTGGTTGCGCGGGCAGCCTCCGATGTCGCGCGACGAAGGGCGGCTCTGGAGCAGGAATTGCCACAGCTGGTAATAGAAATCCTAACCGGTCTTCTGGGCGCTTTCGATCCGGGCGAGCTGTTGGTGAAAGCGGTTCGCCACGCGATCGAGCGCAAATATAGCGGTGCGGAAGTTTGCCTTCATGTGTGTCCCACACAAGTCGATTTGCTCGCGCGTGCGTTTGCTGAATGCGACGGGCGGGAGGGTCGGCCGAGGGTTCGCATCGATCCGGATCCGGCCTTGTCGCCGCAACAGTGCGTGCTGTGGAGCGAGTATGGCAACGTCGATCTTGGACTTGATGCACAGTTGCGCGCACTGCGCCTTGGCTTCGGGTTGCAACACGAAGACGGCGAAGCGTGATCACGCCGGTGCCGCAGCATAATAATCTCGCCGGCAGCCGGGTTCACGATCCGGCGATCGCGTCTTTGAGGTCTACAGCAAAGCAAATCGACACGCGTGTTGTACGCGGGCGGGTCACGCGGGCTGTCGGGACACTCGTCCATGCTGTCCTGCCAGACACGCGGATTGGCGAACTCTGTTTGCTGCAGGATACGCGGACTGGCCTGTCGCTCGAAGCCGAGGTGATCGGCTTGTTGGACAACGAGGTGTTGCTCACGCCAATCGGTGACTTGATGGGCCTGTCCAGCCGCGCAGAGGTCATATCGACTGGACGTATGCGTGAAGTACCAGTAGGCCAGGATTTGCTTGGCCGTGTGGTTGATAGCCGTTGCCGCCCGCTTGATGGCAAAGGCGAAATCAAGACCGCCGAAACGCGGCCGCTGCACGGCAGGGCGCCCAATCCGATGACAAGGCGTATTGTCGAGTTGCCGTTCCCGCTCGGGGTCCGTGCACTGGATGGTCTGCTCACATGCGGCGAAGGCCAGCGGATCGGGATTTATGGCGAGCCTGGCTGTGGCAAGTCGACCTTGTTGTCGCAGATCGTAAAAGGCGCTGCCGCCGACGTTATCATTGTGGCGCTCATAGGAGAACGTGGACGTGAGGTTCGCGAATTCATCGAGCGGCATCTTGGGGAGGAGGGTCTGCGCCGCACGGTTGTTGTCGTTGAAACCTCCGACCGCTCCGCTGTGGAGCGGGCGCAATGTGCCCCTATGGCAACCGCACTCGCGGAATACTTTCGCGAACAAGGGCTACGCGTTGCGCTCATGTTGGACTCACTGACGCGCTTCTGCCGCGCCATGCGCGAAATAGGCCTTGCCGCGGGCGAGCCGCCGACCCGGCGAGGCTTTCCGCCTTCCGTTTTTGCCATGTTGCCGGGCCTACTGGAACGTGCCGGCATGGGTGAGCACGGCTCAATCACGGCCTTCTATACCGTACTTGTCGAAGGTGATGGCACAGGCGATCCCATCGCGGAGGAATCGCGCGGCATTCTCGACGGCCATGTCGTGCTGTCACGCGCTATCGCGGCGCGATCGCATTTTCCCGCTATTGATGTACTGCAGAGCCGCAGCCGCGTGATGGACGCGGTCGTGTCCGGGGCGCATCGCAAGGCTGCATCCGTCTTCCGTGATCTCCTCTCGCGCTATGCCGAGACGGAGTTTTTGATCAACGTCGGCGAATATAAGCAAGGCGGCGATCCGCTAACGGACAGGGCTGTCGCCTCGATTGGCGAACTGAGGGAGTTTTTGCAGCAGAGCGAAGGCGAGGCGTCGGATTTTGAGGAAACGGTGGCATGGATGTCGCGTCTGACCGCGTGAAATGTATTCACGCTTCGAGGTTACGGCTTCTGAAGGATATGCAAGAGCGTAGTGCCCTTAGGGAGCTGTCCGAGAAGGAAGCCGAGTGCCGTATGGCCGCCCTAGCCGTACAGGATGCCTCCCACGGGCTCGCAATCGCACAGCAGCATTGCGCAAGGGCCGAAGCGGAGCACTACCAGGAGCTGATGTCGCTCGACACCTTGTCGAGCGCAGCACTCGACCATCACCACCTTCACATTGAGCGCCTTGCGACTGTGGTCAACACCAGACGCCAGACGCTTGATGATGCGCGCACCATCCAAGCAAAGGCCGAGACAGCGGCGTCCGAGACGAGGGCCTTATGGGTCAGACGTTCGGCGGCAAGGCGCAAGTGGCAACAAATCGAGGATGACGTCCGGCGCGCCGTTGATATTCATTCGGAGGCCGCAGGCGAAATAGAGGCTGATGATGAGATGTCACTTCGATACGGGAGGGATTCGCTGGCCCGAATGTCGGACAACGAAATCCGATAGATTGAGCTAGCCCCAGTGGTCACACCTACTATTTTTGAACCGGCGCTAACGCTGTCCCACGAGGTTGTCTCGTGGGTCAATGATATAGCGGCCACCCGTAAGCCCTTTCAGAGCCGCATCAGCGATCAGCCGCTGTCGGTTCGCATGGATGGGATTGTCTGGCGGCAGGAACCAGCCTCCGCCATTCCCATGCTTGACTGCGTGTGGCGCGTGGGAGCTGAAACGATCGTCTTGTCGTTGTCGCGACGGCTTGTAGAGGCGCTCGTCACGACTGTGCAGAGCGGCCTTGCTTTCCCTTCGGAGCCTACTGCTTCGCTCATTGTCGAATTTGCACTCGAGCCACTGGTCGCCCGACTGGAGGAGCAGACGCAAGCAAACGTGCAGCTGTTGCATGTTCGCGAAGCGATGACAGTGGCTCCTTATCTAGGACTTGATATCACCTTCGGGCCGGTCAATGGCAAGGGCCACCTGTTCTTGTTCTCGCCTCTAGATGGGTTGGTGCCGTCTGTGTTCCGCACGTTCGGCAAATTGGTTGGCCTATTATCGAGACAGCCACGCGAGCTACCCCCAGAGCTGCCGGTCATGGTTGCAGGGCGGATCGGCACGCTTTGCATTCCGGCCGCGCTTCTTCGCAAGGCAAGCGTCGGTGATGCTCTGTTGCCAGACGTGTCGCCGTTCGGCCACGGCCAGATTGCTCTATCCGTGGGCCGGTTATTGGCCGGGGCAGATATTGAGGGCGACCACCTGATCCTGCGGGGGCCCTTTTTCCCCCAGTCTTGGCCCTTGGAGAATACGCATATGACGACACAATTCGAATTGCAGCAGGAACCGTCGGAAGCTGATCTGGACGATGTCGAGCTCGTGCTTGTCTTCGAATGCGGCCGCTGGCCGATGCCTCTTGGCGAATTGCGGAGCGCCGGCGAAGGGCATATTTTCGAACTTGGTCGACCGATCGAGGGTCCAGTCGACATACTTGCCAATGGTCGGCGTATCGGGCGTGGCGATATCGTGCGGATCGGAGATCAGCTCGGCGTCAGGCTCCGTGGCAGGTTGGCATCCCATGACTGAGGTCCAGCCGGCAATTCTATCGCTTCTTGCGGTGACGGCGGGCCTTGGCCTGCTGGTTTTGGTAGTCGTAACAACCACGGCGTTTGTAAAGGTCTCGGTTGTTCTGTTTCTCGTCCGCAATGCGCTCGGTACTCAGACGATACCGCCGAACATAGTGTTGTATGCTGCGGCATTGATCCTCACCATTTTCGTCAGCGCGCCTGTTATTGAACAGACTTATGACCGGATGACCGATCCGAAGCTCCGCTATCAAACGTTGGATGACTGGGTAAGCGCCGCAAAAACGGGGAGCGAGCCCATGCACGAATATCTCAAGAAGTTCACAAATGATGAGCAGCGCCGTTTTTTCCTCTCCTCGACCGAGAAGCTCTGGCCCGAGGAAATGCGTGCCAAAACCACATCTGATGACTTTGCCATTCTCATACCATCGTTTCTAATATCAGAACTCAAGCGTGCGTTTGAAATAGGCTTCCTCCTTTATCTTCCTTTTATCGTCATCGATCTTGTCGTAACGACGATTTTGATGGCGATGGGCATGTCGATGGTATCGCCGACAGTCATATCTGTCCCGTTCAAACTCTTCTTGTTTGTTGCCATTGATGGTTGGTCGAGATTGATGCACGGACTTGTGTTGAGTTACGCCACACCGGGAGGTTGATTATCACTCAATCCAGTATTGTCACTTTTATGAGCCAGTCCCTGGTGGTTTTCATGATCTGGATTCTGCCACCGCTCATTGCATCCGTGATTGTTGGCCTCGTCATTGGCATCATCCAGGCGGCAACGCAGATCCAGGACGAGAGCTTGCCGCTCACCGTGAAGCTTTTGGTCGTGATCGCGGTGATTAGCCTGTCTGCCCCTGTGCTAAGCGCCCCGCTCATTGGGCTGGCCGACCAGATCTTTACCGACTTTCCCACAATGACACCTGGCTACTAGCCCCAGATGTATCCGTCATCGGCAGAGATTCAAGTCCTGATCCATGCGGCGATCGAACTTGTCGTTGCAGGCGGCCTCGGTACGGCCCGCACGATAAGCATTATGATGGTTCTTCCGTTGTTTGCACGGGCTCAGATCGGCGGACTGGTCCGCAGCTGCCTGGCTGTTTCCTTCGCACTACCATGCATCGTACACGTCAGTGACGGGCTGCAGGCACTCGATCCTGAAACACGCATGATCCAGGTGGCTCTGCTCGGATTGAAGGAGGTATTTGTCGGCCTGCTGCTTGGCACTTTTCTCGGCATCCCGTTATGGAGCCTTCAGGCGGCCGGCGAGTTTATCGACAACCAGCGTGGCATTACCAGCCCGTCCGCTCCGTCGGACCCGGCGACGAACAGCCAAGCTTCCGCCATGGGTGTTTTCCTCGGAATCACTGCAATTACCATCTTCGTCGCATCAGGAGGCCTGGAGGCCGTGATCAGCGCGCTTTACGGCAGCTTCCAGATCTGGCCCGTGGATCGGTTCCATCCCACAATGAGCGCGCAAGGAGCAATGCAGGTACTAAGTCTCCTCGACCACATCATGCGCACGACATTGTTGGTCTCCGGGCCTGTGGTGTCCTTTCTGCTGCTTGTTGACATATCAATGATGATACTGCGGCGTTTTGCGCCGCAGTTCAAGTCGAGCCAACTATCCCCAATGATCAAGAATATCGGTTTTCCGATCATCATGGTTACGTATACCGCCTTTCTCATCGAGGGGATGAAACTGGAGATTACACAAGCGAATGGCACGCTTGAGTGGTTCGCCGGGCTGCTAAAATGAGCGATGAGAGTGAAGAGAAGACATACCCCGCCACCCCGAAGAAGCTGAGCGAAGCGCGAAAAAAGGGGCAGATTCCACGTAGCGCCGATTTTGCCCGCGCGGCCGCCACTTGCGTTGGGTTCGGCTACATCTGGCTAAGGGGGCATGTCATCCAAGACAAATGTCAGGAAGCGCTACTGTTAGCCGACAATCTGCAGAATCTGCCTTTCGATCTCGCGGTGGGGCAAGCATTGGTCCTGCTGGCAGAACTTATACTGAATACTGTAGGGCCGCTGCTTGGAAGCCTGGTCGCCGCCGTAATTCTGGCAGGATTGGTAGCCAATGGTGGCTTTGTCTTCTCACTAGAGTCTATGACGTTCAACTTCGACAAGATTAACCCGTTTCAAGGGCTGAAGCGCATGGCGTCTGCGCGCTCTGCAGTGGAGGTTGGCAAGACATTTTTCAAATTCGTGGTTCTCAGCGCAATCTTCCTCCTCTTCCTTCTCGGCACGTGGAAGACGATGGTCTATTTGCCGGTCTGTGGCATGGGCTGCGTCGGCCTCGTGTTTACACAGGCGAAGCTGCTGAGCGAGATTGGCGCCGGCGCACTTCTTATCGGCGGACTCATCGATCTTCTGGTCCAGCGTGCGTTGTTTATGCGCGAAATGCGCATGACCAAGACCGAGGTGATGCGCGAGGTGAAGGAACAACAAGGCGCGCCCGAGTTGAAGAGTGAGCGGCGTCGCGTCCGCGACGAGTCTGCTGGCGAACCTCCGCTTGGGGTGCGCCGGGCCAACTTGGTCTTCAAAGGGAGTGGAATATTGGTCGGTCTGCGTTACGTTCGCGACGAGATCGGGATACCGATCTTGGTTTGCCGCGCAGAGGGCGATGCTGCTTCAGACATGTTAAATGAGGCGCGGTCACTACGTGTCCACATTGTCGATGATCATGTGCTTGCCCATCAGCTCATCAGCACAATGAACCTCAGCGACGCCGTCCCTAAACAATTCTTCGCGCCTGTCGCAAAAACACTTATCGCCGCCGGCCTAGTATAGGTTTGGTTCATCACTCGACCGCCGTCAGCTGTAGTTGATTTAAATTACCGTCGACGAGGCTCAAGCGGAGCGCAAGCGTGCGGGACGGCAGGACGCCGTCATCCACTCGAGCAAGCGCCGGGACCAGCCCACAAAGTTCGGGATCGACGCCATCGACCGGGCCGCTCGTGGCGAGGATGGCCGCCCCGAATCGAAGCGATCCCACGCCTCGTCAATTTCCTCATAGCACGCGCGAAGGATTGCCTTGAGGTCATCGCCACCGAGACGAGCCCGGGGATCAGCACTACGGTTCGGCCAGACCCGCCAGAGGAAGTCGATCCGCCACGGCAGCCGGGACGGATGCCGGCGCTTCGTCCAGTCGATCATCGCCCTTCGACCAGGGCTGGTTCGTCTGTCCTGCGACCTGGCGATCTCCTCGTCTTCATCTCGAAGACCCCCCCGGCACGCGGAGCGGACGAGCCGGTGCAACTGCGGGCGAGCATCCCTGCCCGGCCGGCCAAGCGGGGCTAACAGCCCTGCGCGGACGCCGCGGCCGGGTTCGCGAGAGGCGCGGTTGAGCTTCAGCGCCACCGGGTCGGCAGATCGGCGAACCAGATTTTCTCCCTCCCTCCCTCCCTCCCTCCAAGCTCACTATTTCCATTGAATGCCGCACCGACCGACGCTATATTGCGTCACAGAAATTGGCATCGACAACCGCAGGAGATCGCTATGGGTCTCGTCCAGTATTCCGACAACGGCCTCTTCACGCCGCGCAAAATCGCGGAAGCATTCCGCACGACCAGCGAGGAAGTCGCCCGAACCGCAGGGCTTGGCAAGGACGCGGTCCAGCGCAAGGATCGCATCCGGTCGGACAAGACCCAGCGCCGGCTGCGCGAGATGGTTGAGGTGATCAACAAGGTCGAGCCGCGTTTCGGTTCGCAGTTAATGGCTTATGCCTGGTATCGCTCCGAGCCACTGCCTGGCTTCTCGGGTCAGACGGCCATGCAACTCGTGCGCAGCGGCCGCGCCGACGATGTGCTGGACTATGTCGACGCGGTCGACGCCGGCGTGCACGCCTGAAACGGTGCTGTATCGTGGAAAGCTCTATCGGGCGCTGAATCCGATCTATGCGCGCGAGCCGCTGTCGGGGCGGGGCGCGGAACTCTACGGTGGACGATTCAATCCGAAGGGCCTGCCCGCGCTCTATGCGTCGCTGTCGGTGATGACGGCCCTACGCGAAGCCAACCAGGTCGGCAATCTCCAGCCGACGACGCTCGTCTCCTACGACGCTGAGATCAATGGTGTGTTCGATTGTCGGGATGATCTCGCGCTCGAGGCAGAGGGTATGGATGCTGCCGCACTCGCCGACAAAACATGGCGCGACCAGATGAAGGCGAGCGGGGAACCACGAACGCAGGCCTTCGCCCGACGGCTGATCGCCGGCGGCTATCATGGCTTGCTGGTAAGGAGCTTCGCCTCCGGTGCCGCCGCCGACGATCTTAACCTGGTGCTTTGGAAATGGGGCGATGCAGCCCCGGCCCGCGTGATCCTGATCGACGACGAGAACCGCCTGTCGAGATAGAAAGCCTATGCTGCTTTCCGATCAGCCGCACCGCCACTTCCGTTGTCGGCGTCGTCCTTGTCGCTGGCGAGATCAGCCTCGACCTCGGCCAGTTGCTCGCGCTTCAGCGTCAATTCGGCTTCGAAGGTGAAGGCTTCGCCAACCCGCGGCCTGTACGAGGCGAGGCGCTTTTGCGCACCGGCGAGCCGTCGGCGATAGCTCTCCCGCTCGCTTTCGAAATTGTCGAGGGTTGCTCAAGTCGGGCGATGGCGCCGATCGGGGTCGTGGTGATGGGCAGCTCGACCTCATGCTCGGCGCCGGTGCGCAGCAGCATGGTGGCGTAGTGGAAGCCGTCCTTCCCGAAACGCTCACCGGAGAATTTTAGATCGAAGCCGCCGATCGCCGCGACGATCGCCTCGCCATCATGCTGGAGCTGCACGAGGGTCAGGATTTCCTTCATCAGCGCGGCCAGCGAGCTTGCGCTCGTCGAACGCCTCGCCGACTACGGTCATGGCGAAAGCATCGCCCCTCGTAGGCATCAGGCGCTCGGACGATGTCACGTTGTCTGATAACGGCCGCGATGATGCCAATGCCGTCAACCTCAGATGCCGGTGGTCACGGCATTCCATTCCGCCATGGCAAGCAGACGATGAATATGTGTGGCGAGAGCGCAGCGCTTTGAGCGGGGTGGGACGAAGAGATTGCGGATGGTGGGGAAGATCGAGACGAAGCGTTGCACGTTTTCGCAGCGGCACGTGGGAGTTTTCCGCCCGGTTGTTAAGCCCCTTGTGCGACCGGTGTTGAAGAAGCAGGGCGTCGCGCCGAAGCGCATGATCACCGACAAGCTGCGTTCCTACGGAGCAGCCAGGCGTCAGGTGATCAGCCGGATCAGCAATCGCTTGGCAGCCTTGGTGTTGCGGCGGTTCTGGGCGATCTCGTCGAGCACATATCCATCTTGATCGACGGCCCGCCACAGCCAATGTTTCCTGCCGGCGATGCTGATGACGACTTCATCCAGATGCCAGATATCGCTCCGGCTTGGCTGCTTGCGGCGCAAGCGGCGAGCATAATCAGGTCCGAATTTGATGCCCCAGTGAGCGGACGATGCAGGGCTTCCGATCCACCGGGAAGCCTTTGGCGGATCGTCTCATAAGAAACCACGATCCCCCGCTCCAGCAGCATTTCCTCGACCAAGCGAAGGCTCAGGGGGAACCGATAGTAGAGCCAGACCGCCAGTGCCGCCCTTTGGGATCGCAGCGGAGATGATCATGGGGGCATGCTTCCGCGTAAGCTCCTTGTGTTTATGTTACCATGGAAACAAGTCATCATGGACAGATGAAACAAAATCACGGGCCGTGGCGGGATCCCTCCCGCCAATTGTCGAGATCGCGCCCAATCCGCCGATCGCCGTCGATGAGAGTGACCGAATAGCCCCGATGGTCGAAACATGGTGACATTTTCGACGGGGAAGACTGGTTTGGCAACCCAGGCGCGCATCGATAGAGGCTCGCTCAAGGGGCAGTTTTTGCGCGGCTGCTGTCTTCAGGAAGGAAGGGGTCCGGTGGCCCCTCGACTGCGCATTTCCGACAAGCTTTCCGGCTGCCCATCGTCCAACGCGCGCATTCGCGCTGGCATGAATACGCCCGTCCCTCGAGCCGAGCTTGATGACCTGCGCCACGAGCAAAGCGTGTCACGACTCGTATTGAAATCGTTGGCCAGCCATGCTGGCGTTGCGTTGCCCTCACGGATCATCTGGCCCCACCGCGGCGATATCACGGGCCATGTCGCGCGCACCCTCGTGGATGGAGCGCAGGACCGCCTAGCCGCCTTGATGCACGACGATGAGTTTTTGGCGGCCTGAAGCGGCGATGTGGTTCCCCTTGCGGTGCTTTTTCGCAAGCCTCACGGGCGCCGGCGATAATCCGTTGTGATGGAAGGCGGGGTTTGCGGAGAGGTCAGCGGGTTCGTTTGCGGGGCGTCCGGCGCCCCGTCGGCTATGTTACGAGTTGGGGATGCGATCGAGAACGATGCGCAGGATGCCTTGATCGGGGCAGGATGTCGACAGGTGCAGGCGGATCTTGCGTCTTGATCTCGCCCCCCAATCACGGCGGGCTAGGTTTGGGGCGAGCTCCTCACCCGCATCCGCGCGGAGCGGGCCAATTGTCAATTCGCAACCCGAAAGGTCGGCAAGTTGACAATGCGTACTGTCAGACAACGCGTAAAGCCAAGATTTTGAGGTTGGTACGGCGCTTGCGTTCACGGAACCATCATCCGATCGCTTGTAAGAGCGAGATAGATAGTTAGGCAACATCGAGCAAAGGCACGAATTCGTCATGCGGAAAACTGACTTAGAGCGATTCGTCAACGATTTAGGAAAAAAAGGCAGTCCGCTTGAAAATCTCAAACGACGCGCTGGAGGGCTTGCATCGATCGTAGCGATTGGAAAGAGCCTCAACTACAACATCACGCTTGACGAGGTTAAAAGTTACATCCGATCGAACAGCCGGCACAAGTCCAGTACGAAGAAGCTCAGCGCGATCGCAGGCCGCAAGTGTGGTTCGAGCGTTCCGGCCTTGACCAGCTTTGTACAGACCACTGCGTTGGCTAATTCCACTAGCCCTGCGCAAATCGACGGAAGAGCTAGAGTCGCTGCGGTCGTATTAGTTGTCGTAATTGCTGTTTTGGTCGCAACCTAACCGCATTGGCTCGGTCGAGCCGGCCTAAAGTAACATCAAAGCAACCCGCGTCGAGGGATCATGCCATCAGGCGTACAAGAGGCCACTTCAAGGGTTGACTCGAAGCCTCGCGAAGACTGGCAACAAATCTTTGCCCAGCGAACGCTGGAGGACCGCCGAATGTTGCCACACGTCAAGCGCTTCATGGAGCGGCTTGCCGGCGACAGGAAGTTCCGCACGGCCCTTTCGGAGAACATCGACGCCCCTCGATCGGTAACAGAGCGCTACGGCATCGAAGTTGACCCAATGGAGATGCTGCCGCTCTGGTGCGGGGACTACGTCGAGCACCGCTTCGAGCCGGAGGCCGCCACGTGGCCGCTGGTTATGATGTGGGACGAGTACATGGGCGAGATGTTGCGCCATCGCTACCTCCTGCGCGCCGAGGGCGAAATGTTGACAGTCAACCCTCGCTTCCATGCTTGGCGCGAGCGCCAAATCCGGCGCTGCAACGACGAACTGGGCGAATTGGCGCCGTCGATCACGCACCCCATCATCGCTTTCGAGCTGAGTGAAGGCTGTTCCGTCGGTTGCTGGTTCTGCGGCTTGTCGGCCGACCGCTTAAAGGGGTATTATGAGTATAGCAAGGAGCATGCCGAGGTTTGGCGCGGTGTGGTCGGTGTCGCGAGCGAGATGTTCGGTTCGGCAGCCCGCACTGGTTTCTGCTACTGGGCCACAGATCCGATCGATAACCCGGACTACGACCGCTTTCTGTTCGACTACTATCAAATCACGGGCGCATTGCCACAAACGACGACGGCCGCCCCGCTTAAGGATCAGGCGCTCACTAGGCGCGTGCTTGAACTGTTCAAACGTTACGGTAGCGTGACGAATCGTTTCTCAGTGCTGAGCACGGACCATCTTAATCAGATTCACGCGGCGTTTTCGCCCGAGGACCTGATGGGGGTTGAACTCGTCCTGCAGGGCAAAGAGGGGCCGACCACAAAGGCTTTTGCCGGGCGCGCACGCAAGCGGCAGGAGAAACTCCAGGCAGCCAACAAAGATGATTCACTCGCCTTGTCGGAGGACTATCCCACTACGATAGCCTGTGTTTCCGGCTTCCTCGTAAATATGCGGCAAGGACGTATACAACTGGTAACGCCGGTACCGGGTAGTGAACGCTGGCCTCTCGGGTACCGTATCGTGGACGAACGTTTCTTCAGCACGCCCGACGAGTTCCGGGATGGGCTGCAGTGCATCATCGACGAGCATATGTTCGAAAGCCCACCTCCCAACCTGCCGATCCGCTTCCGCGGAGATCTGCAATACGAGGCAGGGAACCGGTACTTCCATCTCCGCTCACGCAACATGGAACACCGGGTTCTCGACCAGGTCGCTCCGATTTCCGTTGGCGATCTGATCGCGTGCGGCAACTGCACAGCCTCCGAGCTTATTATGCGGGTCGGAACGGACGGAGCGAGCGCCCTTGCAGTCGCCGATCTGCTGGACCAGTTGTACGCGGCGGGGGTGATCGAAGAGGACCTCGACGGGCCTTATCAACTTAACTCGCTGTGAGCGATTTGTGGCATAAGCGCGCTGGCATGAATACGCCCGTCATCAGCTACAAGCGCCACCGTTTCCCGTCCCAGATCCTCGCTCATGCGGTCTGGCTCTACTATCGGTTCCCCCTGAGCCTGCGCTTGGTCGAAGAAATGCTGCTGGGGCGATGTCACGTTGTCTGATAACGGCCGCTATGATGCTAATGCCGTCGACCTCAGACGCCGGCGGTCGCGGCAGTCCATTCCGCCATGGCAAGCAGACGATGAATATGTGTGGCGAGAGCGCAGCGCTTTGAGCGGGTGGGACGAAGAGATTGCGGATCGTGGAGAAGATCGAGACGAAGCGTTGAAGGCTTCCCGGTGATCGGAAGCCCTGAATCGTCCGCTCACGTTTTCGCAGCGGCACGTGGGAGTTTTCCGCCCGGTTGTTAAGCCCCTTGTGCGACCGGTGCTCGACGGGGCGAATTTCCGCCGCGCTTCGCCTTGACCCCAAGATGTCTGGTTTGCGACATCGAAGGTTCAGGCATGGCCGCCGCTCGAACCCATGCTTCGCGCACCAAATCCTGACGTCAAGTAGCGCCGGCCCCGTCCCGTCAAAGACCTTGGATAACGCTGCATACGAACGGCATAGATGGCACGACCAGCACTGGAACGTCCTTACCATCGAGCCAGGCATCCTCGAGCGGCATGCCGATGATGGGATGAGAATGTTCGGCATGCTGATCATGGTCGGCGTGATGCCGCGGCCCGAGTTTCAGGCTGATGCATTCTTGAAAACAGCCAAGATATAAGCTAATCTCTCCAAAAATCCGCAATACAGCTATTTTGTGAGGCGAAAATGATCGATCTGATCGACCTTGGCAATGAGATCAAGAATGCTAGAAGACAACGTAAGCTGACACGGGAAAAGCTCGCCGAACTTTCTGGGGTCAGTCGGGCGAGGATCGAGGCGCTTGAGAACGGCAGGGTATCCGACATGGGTTTCAAAGGCGTGCTCACGCTCATGAACATCGTAGGGCTGGATTTTCGGCTGACGACATTCAACAACAAGCGGCCCACGCTCGAAGACATCCTGGAGGAAGACGATGCTCCGCGTATGGGTAGGTAGCAAGCCAGTCGGCGTGTTGGACAGGTCCGGCAAGCGTGGTTCGACTTTCGTGTACGACGTAAAGGCCGACGACCGTGACGCCGTGTCGCTCACGATGCCCAAACGGACCGAATCGTGGAATTCGGAGTTCGGCCTCCTTCCCATTTTTGACATGAACCTGCCGGAGGGAGCCCTTGAAGGGAAGATCCGGACGGCCTTCGCCAAGGCATTGGGCCGCTTCGACGACATCGACCTGCTGGCCGTCGTCGGTCGGTCGCAAATCGGCCGCATCCGCTTCACTGGCATGGAAGAGGAACTGGTGGAGGATGTCCCTTTCCGAAGCATTGACGACCTGCTGCGCGCCCGTCGGGAAGGCGATCTCTATAACGAGCTCCTGGAAACATACGCAGTCCATTCAGGGGTGGCCGGAGTGCAGCCGAAGGTGCTGGTGCGAGCCAGGGAGGATGAGCAGTCAGACGGACGTGGGTCCCTCAGCGTCCGCGGAGCTACCCACATCGTCAAAATGTGGGACCCCGACGAGTATCCCGAATTGGCGGCAAACGAATTCTTCTGCCTTATGGCAGCCCAGGAAGTCGGTCTCGAGGTGCCGGACTTCCGGCTATCCGAGGATGGTCTCGCCCTCGTGGTCGAGAGATTCGACCTAACCGATGGCTTGTACCTCGGATATGAGGACTTCTGCGTGCTGAACGGCGTAACCAGCAAGGACAAGTACAACGGAGGATACGAAACAAAGCTCTTCAAGCGGATCAAGGAGTTCGTCTCTCCCGAAAATGCCGTCGGGTCATTGGAAGTGGCTTTCCGCCTGTTTGTGATTAATTGCGCCATCCGCAATGGCGATGCCCACCTGAAGAATTTTGGCATCGTCTACAAAGACGCGGAAAGTCCGGTAAGGCTGGCTCCCGTGTATGACCTCATCACGACCAGGGCCTACATTAAGAACGATGCCATGGCGCTCACCCTCGACGGCTCCACCGCCTGGCCCGACCGAAAGAGGCTCGATCGGCTTGGCGTTACCCGGGCGAACCTCCGACCGGGGCGCGTAGGGGAGATCGTAGAGCAGACCTGCGACACGATCTCAGACGTTTCGAGACGGGCGAAGGCCTATTTTGAAGAGTCCCGCTTCCCTTGGGTCGGTGAAAGGATGCTCAGGGAATGGCAAGCCGGAGTGGGCTCGCTTTGCGAAGGAAAGACGATCCACTTGATAGAGGTTCCGGACGAACCGGCAACACAAAACGGCTAGAATACAAGCTATTTTTGGCCGCTCCGAACATAACAGCCAGCATTTAAGCTATCAATACCCAGGTGCTGTCGGCTCCGCCAAGCTTAACGTCGAGTGATGCGCGGCGTCTAGCAAGATTGCCAGATCACGCCATTGGCGCCGTTCTGTCGCCCTGTTCGCCGAAATGCGGCCGGCGTTCGAACGATATGCGAAGTTCCTTATCCGCCAGAAATTGGCGAGCCAGATCGGTATCGCGCTTGCCGACCCGTGATACCCATTCCGAAAACAAGCGAACCGCACGCCGGTTCATGTGCCGCGAAGGACAGACCAGCCAATAGCCTGGAAACTCGGTGACGTCGAACTTGGTCGAGACGGGCACCAAGGCGCCCGACACTAGATCCTCGAATGCTATGGATGTGCTTTCCAGGACCACGCCTGCTCCGTCCTTGGCCAATTGAACCGACATTGACGAACGGTCGAAACGATAAGGATAGGTCATGCGGGCGCCTTGGACGCCGTTGCGCGGAGCGACTGGTCCTGGACCACGGCGTCGATCCGCCCCTATGTCGAGGAGGCGATCGCGGCCTTGGTGTCGGCCGCTCAATGTTCGCGACGAACTTCCCCGTCGACAAGCTGTTCTCGAGCTTCGACGCCGTCGTGAACGCCTTCAAGGAGATCACGCAAGGCTACACACACGAGGAGCGGCTTGCATTGTTCCATGACAACGCCGCTCGCTACTACCGGCTCTAGATCATCCGCCGAGACAATTGAAACAGCAGGAGACTTTGACATGTTGCTGAAGGGCAAGGCCGTGGTGATTTCGGGTGCCGCGAGCCCTCGGGGAATTGGCCGCTCCACGGCAACGCTGATGGCGGAGCAAGGCGCGCGCATTGCTGTTCTTGACCTCGATAAGGAACAAGCCCGTGACGCCGCCGCGTCGCTTGGACCCGAGCATATCGGCCTCGCCTGCAATGTCGCCGACCTCGATGCCTGCAAGAGGGCTGCTGAAGAAGTGACCGAAGCGTTCGGAAGGGTTGAGGTGTTGTGCAACATTGCCGGGATCACGCAACCCGTAAAGACACTCGATATCGGTCCGGCCGACTGGGACCGCATCCTCGATGTCAATCTGCGCGGCGTGCTCTATCTCAGCCAGGCCTTCATCCCGCATATGCGTGAAAATGGCGGCGGCTCGATCATCTGCATGTCGTCCGTTTCCGCGCAACGCGGCGGCGGCATCTTCGGTGGCCCGCATCACTCAGCCGCCAAGGCTGGCGTGCTCGGCCTTGCCAAGGCCATGGCACGCGAATTCGGGCCTGACGGCATCCGCGTCAACTGCGTCACGCCTGGCCTGATCCAGACCGACATCACCGGCGGCAGGCTGACCGATTCCGTGCGCGCCGACATCATCAAGGGTATCCCGCTCAGTCGCCTGGGCGATGCGCGTGACGTGGCGGGCGCCTACCTCTTCCTCGCCTCCGATCTGGCCAGCTACATCACCGGCGCCGTGATCGACGTCAATGGAGGGATGTTGATCCATGGCTGACGGAACAACGGAATTCGAGATGCCACGTGCGGGCAGCAATGTCAGCCTTGCAGAACGCGCCTATCGCATCCGTCGACATACCGTGCGCATGGGCGAAGTCCAGGGCCAGGGCTATGTCGGGCAGGCGCTCGGCGTCGCCGATGTGCTTGGGGTCGCCTATTTCCATGCGCTTCGCTAGCGGCCGGATGACACACAATGGGAGGAGCGCGACCGCTTTCTGCTGTCGATCGGACATTATGCGATCGCGCTTTACGCGGCATTGATCGAAGCAGGCGTGCTGCCCGAGGAAGAGCTTGAGACCTACGGTACCGACGACAGCCGCATGCCGATGTCCGGCATGCCGGCGTACACGCCTGGAATGGAAATCACCGGCGGATCGCTCGGCCACGGGCTCGGCATCGCCGTCGGCATGTGCCTGGGACTGAAACGCAAGCAGAGCGATTGTTTCGTCTACAATCTCTTGTCCGACGGTGAGCTCGGCGAGGGTTCGACCTGGGAAGCAGCGATGTCTGCCGCCCATCACAAGCTCGACAACCTCATCGCCATCGTCGACTTCAACAACCAGCAGGCCGACGGCCCGTCCACAGCCATGCTGTCTTCGGAGCCGGTGACCGACAAGTTCGAGGCCTTCGGCTGGCACGCGCAGCGCGTTGACGGCAACGACATCGAGGCCGTCCGCGCTGCGTTCGACAACGCGCGGGGTCTCAAGGATCCGCGTCCGGTATCATCGTCTGCGACACCCGCATGGGTAAGGGAGTGCCGTTCCTGGAGGCTCGCGACGTCACGCATTTCATCCGCGTCGAGCCTTATGAGTGGGCGCTGGCGCTCGAAGCTTTGGAGAAGGGACGTCCGGAGTGAGGCTGTCAAAATTCGCGCCGCGCCACGCCGTCAACGCGGGCGAGCGCAAGACCACCTCGGCGATGATCGCCTCGATCGCGCCCGATGGCGTTCCCACGCGCAACGCGCCGTTCGGACACACACTTGCAAGGCTAGCCCATCAGCGGCCCGGGATCGTGGGTTTGACGGCTGATCTTGCGAAATACACCGACCTACATGTCTTCGCGCAGGAGCATCCGGATCGCTTCTATCAAATGGGCATGGCGGAGCAGGTACTGATGAGCGCTGCCGCTGGCCTGGCGCGGGAGGGTTTCACGCCCTTCGCCACGACCTACGCTGTCTTTGCCTCCCGACGTGCCTACGATTTCATCTGCATGGCGATTGCCGAGGACAATCTCGACGTCAAGATCGTCTGCGCTCTGCCGGGACTGACCACCGGCTACGGTCCCAGCCACCAGGCGACGGAGGACATCGCGATCTTCCGTGGCATGCCGAACCTAACGATCATCGATCCTTGCGACGCGCTCGACATCGAACAGGCCACGGAGGCGATCGCGGACTACAAGGGGCCGGTCTACATGCGGCTTTTGCGCGGCAAGGTCCCTGTCGTGCTCGACGATTACAACTACAAATTCGAGATCGGCAAGGCGCGATTGCTGCGCGACGGTGCGGACGTACTGTTCATTTCCAGCGGCCTAATGACCATGCGTGTGCTGGAGGCGGCAAAGGCTCTCGAAGCTGACCGTATCGGCTGCGCGGTGCTGCACGTGCCGACGATCAAGCCGCTCGACACAGAGGCAATACTTGCCGCTGCGCGCCAGCCCGGCAGGTTGGTGGTCGTGGCCGAGAACCACACGATCATAGGCGGGCTGGGTGAAGGCGTTGCCACCCTCCTTTTGCGAGACGGTGTGACTCCCACGTTTCGCCAGATCGCGCTGCCCGACAAATTCCTCGATGCCGGCGCGTTGCCGACACTTCATGATCGCTACGGGATCTCGACGTCCGAGATTGTGCGCCGCATTCGCGGATGGGTGAAATAGAACCGAGGGAACCGGGCTGCTTTTTCGTGAATTTCCGTGATGAGCCCGTAAATCTGCTTATATCTCGTACGTGAATTGCTGTCACCGGAGCACCACGTTTAACGATGCTGGCGCATAGGGCCCTTAGGTCGTCCGGCGTAATTTCCGGCAGGAGCCGATTGCGCCAGACCGGAAGAAGCGCTCGCTCAAAGATGGCGCGCCGCGTGGCCCGCGTGCTGTCGGCCATTGGCGCGGCCGTGAGCCAATTCTCGCCGAATTCGCCCGCTTCGCCCGCTGCTTCTCGATCGCTGGCGATCGTCCCACGCGGATGAGGTTGCTGGTCCAGGCACTTCTCTCGTGCGAGCGCTAGCGAGATTCCGTCACGTCCATATCTGCCCAGATGCACCGTCTCCTGGTGCCCATTGAGCCTGTAGTCCAGCAGAGACGGCATCGCGCTGCCCGGCATGACTTTGACATACATACCGTCACGGTCCACGACTTTGTAGATTTTCTCTTTTGGTTTTCAAAGGGTGGCGTCCGTCAGCATACCCATTGCTCCCAGAAAAGTACCGTCAGTACAACAGCACAGCTGACATTAAGTGGAAACCGGGGAAGTAGTAGACGGCACCGCAAAGCAGTTGACCCATACCTCGCGGCCAAATCGTGCTGGAAGAAATCTGCCACAATAGCAGAGGTCAGATCGCCGCAACCGTGATTTGCGGCAGCGCCGTTTTTACGGAAGCTCGTCAGCTTGTCGAAAGGTGGCGGCTATAGGTTGGGGACATGGATACCAACGCGGCCCTCGCCGTCCGCCAACGAAATTGATGATTAAAGCCGGAGTACCTGATGGTCGCAGCAATTGGAAGTGGATCTGGCAGCATGGGTTTTTCCTTGGCCCGTACGGGGGGGCATGGACATTCGAGTGGACAACCGCCGCACGCGCCCGGCGGACCTTCTGATCATAGCAGGCCGGATCAAAGCAGGCCGCCTGCGTACAACAGGCCTGTTAACGGTCGCGATCGGGCGGATATCCCGAACAATTCTAGCGGCGGCTTGCAATCTGTGGCTGAACAAGAAGCCTTCGAGCAGGTTCTCTGTGCCGTTGCGCAAACCATCATGATGGATGTCATGGCTGATTCCGAGGACGCTATGGCAGAAACGGAAGAAGAGGATGCCTGACGTTGGATGGTCCTCGTCAGGATGTGGTGTGCCGTCAATGAAGGCACAATTCGAACTGAAAGGGAAACTATATGGCTAATCCTATTCAAGCCTTTACCAACACCTTTGGTACAGCCGCTGCGACGCTTGGAACGACTGCTGCCAGAGGCGCTGGAGCTGTTGCCTTCCAGGCCCAGGTCGCGGATCTAGCGGCGGTTAGCGCGGAGGCTACGGCTAGGAGTATGGAGCTGCGCACTGTTTCGATGCAGCTCCAGACAGTCAAGAAGGCGGCCGACGAACGCGTTAACTAATGTCTGAAGCGCGGCTCAGGTAGCCTCGATCGCGTCCAGCTGGCGCGATGTGGAATCGAAATGAGCCGCACGGCAATTGCCGTGCGGCTTCTCTCCTTTTTGGGAAGATCATCATTGAATGACGCCGTTTCCCTTCATTTCGAAGTTTTGTCAGGTCTCTATTGCGGACTGACCGGCGAGGTGGCTCCAGAAGCCAGCTTAATCGGCAGCGGCCTCGATGCCGATATAATCTTCGTCGAGCAAGGACTCGCGCCGCATCATCTTCGTATCAATGTTGTTGAAGATTCGATCGAGCTCGATGCCCTGGCAGCCGGAGTTAGCGTGGAGGGCAACGGGAATGTAGCCGCAGGCCAGCGTGTTGTGGTTGCTCTTCCTGTCGTTGTTCAAATAGGCGCCATGTCCATTCTCTGGTCGGCAAAGGGTGCAGCGCCAGCTGTGTCGAACGGTCCACCACGGCTATCGATCCCAGTGCTAGCCTTCGTGCTACTCGGTTCCGTCGGGATCGGCGCGCTCTCAGCCATTTTCTCCTACTACGACAGCGCCGGTGGATCGGGCACCAATTCGTCTAGTGCCAAACTTGAATCCAAGCTGACCAATGACCGTGCTGATAATCAGAACACCGAGGCCGCGGCCAAAGATTTGCAAAACGAAGTCGCCAGAGCGGGCCTGCTCAACATCAAGATCGGCTCCGAAAAGGGTGTTGTGACTGCTGAAGGTACCGTCGCGTCTGCATCGGCCACCAGTTGGCAGAAGGTTCAGCAGTGGTTTGATCATCGCACGAAGGGCGCAGTGACTCTGGTTAATGGAGTTGTCATCAAAGAGGACAAAGGGCCGTCCGCAATCGCGGTTGAAGCGGTTTGGCGTGGGTCTTCGCCGTATGTTGTCATTGGTGGCGAGAAGTATTTCGTCGGCGCCCTTTTGGACAATGGATGGACGGTCGATCGGATCGAGGACGGCCGCGTGCTGCTGAGCCGAAATGGCCGCCTTGCTTCTCTCCCATATTAAAGGCTCGCGGCGGCAGGCCACGTTCACGAGAACTCCCATGGTCACGCAGCCCCACCTATCCTGTTGCGCTCGATTTCATAGGTTGCGTGAAGGTGGCGTCCTGCGGAACCAGTTGCGGCGGATGGTCATGTTGCGGCAGAGCCGCAACCAGCCTTCTCAAAGGCTTGCCCATGGCGACCCTGCGTCAACCGCGACGCTGCATTGCAACCAACGAGCGTCTCCCAAAGCCGGTGATGTCGTCCCGAGCCACAAGCAAGAGCGCAAATTCCCCACCCCGTCCGGCAAGGAGTTTGAATACGAGCAGAGCGCACGAGACTTGCCCCTGCTGTGTCTCGTTGACCACGCTAGTTTTCGGGATGTCCGCCTAGGGCGGCGCCGCGCTTATCCGCTTAACTGGCAAGCTTTCGGTCAAACACTGGCGGTCCTGAACAGACCGGATCCACCCGGCCGCCATCCATTTTCGCGCCTGTCTCCCAGCCTCAAGCTGAGCCATGCGCTGGTGGGTCTTCGAAATCTGCGTAGCAGCAGAGCAACTCTCAAACCATCACAAAGGGGCCTCCATGGCCAACATCCTGCGTAACTTCATCGAGCGCGCGCCGGCCAACCCGGACTTAATGGTCGCGTTGATGCTGCTTCTGGCCATAGCTATGATGGTCATGCCAGTACCGATCGCTGTAATTGACGCGCTGATCGGATTCAATATGGGTTTAGCCATCCTGCTGCTGATGGTCGCCCTGCATATCAGCACGCCGCTTGATTTTTCCTCCTTGCCCGGCGTCATTTTGATTTCCACGGTGTTCCGTCTGGCGCTCACCATCGCAACAACCCGACTGATCCTGGCCGAGGGGGAGGCAGGCAGCATCATCCACACGTTCGGCGATTTCGTGATCGCAGGTAATATCGTCGTAGGTATTGTCATATTTCTGGTCGTCACCATGGTGCAATTCATGGTCCTTGCGAAGGGCGCCGAACGCGTAGCAGAAGTGGCGGCGCGCTTCACGCTTGATGCGCTGCCGGGCAAGCAAATGGCGGTCGACGCGGAGTTGCGGAACGGCCACATCGATGGCAACGAATCTCGCAAGCGTCGCGCCGCATTGGAGAAGGAGAGCCGACTTTACGGCGCGATGGATGGTGCGATGAAGTTCGTGAAGGGCGACGCCATCGCCGGGTTGGTCGTTATCTTCATCAACATGCTGGGTGGGATTTCGATCGGCGTGCTTTCGAAGGGAATGCCCTTCGCCGAGGTGCTGCGTCACTATACTCTGCTGACCATCGGTGATGCGCTCATCTCGCAGATTCCGGCCCTGCTGCTCTCAATTACCGCGGCCACCATCGTCACTCGCGTAACCGGAGCTGAGAGCCTCAACCTTGGGACCGACATCGTCGATCAACTCACGGCCAGTAGGCGAGCATTGCGGTTGGCGGCCTCTGTCTTGATTGCAATGGGGTTCGTTCCTGGCTTCCCCCTGCCGGTCTTTCTCGCCTTGGCCGCAATCTTCGCCGCGGCAAGCATGGTCAAGGGTGATGTGCTGGCCGCCAGCAGCGGCGATGGTACAACGGCAGCGTCAGGGGAGTCCGCAAACCAAACCCCGCCTGCCCAAGCCGGTCCGATCGCCTTATTCCTTTCGCCGAACCTTATGCATGCGATCGACCAAGCCGAATTGCAACAGCACATTGCAGGTGTTTCGCAACTGGTTTCAGTCGATCTCGGCATCGTTGTTCCCAGCATTCCTGCCTCGATCGATCAACAGCTGCCCGAGTCCCAATTCAGAACAGATATCGAGGGCGTCCCGGTCGAACAAGGTTTGATTGATCCCACACAGCTGAAGCTCAAAGATGATGTGGCGAAATTAGAATCGAGCAGCATCCCGTTTCGGCATGATTTAGAAACGGACACAATCTGGATCGAAAAAAGCCATTTGGCGGGTCTCAAAGCTGCCGGTATCGCGCATTACTCGCCTAGCGAACTCCTCGCGTTGCGTGTCCAGGCTATGTTGACTCGCTACGCACCTCGCTTGGTCGGCATCCAAGAGACGAGCCAGTTGCTGGGCCGGATGGAGCAAGAATATGCCGATCTGGTGAAGGAGGTGCTGCGCACGACACCGATCCCACGGATTGCAGATGTGCTGCGCCGCCTGCTGAATGAAGGTATCCCGATCCGCAATACTCGCCTCATTTTGGAGGCATTGGCCGAATGGAGCGAACGTGAGCAAAACGTCGCCCTTCTCACGGAGTACGTCCGTTCTGCCATGAAGCGGCAGATCTGCCATCGCTATGCCAACGGACACGGTGTCCTGCCCGCCTTAATCATAGATCGTGAGACTGAGGATGTGGTACGCAACGCGGCTCGGGATTCGGCCGCTGGTCCCTCCCTCTTGCTTGAGGATCAGCAAAGCGAAGCTCTGCTATCACAGATGCGTCAGATCATTTCCGGCGCAACGCCGGATCAAGCCCGTCCTGTCGTATTGACTTCGATGGATGTTCGACGCTTCGTCCGCGGCTTTCTCACCCGAAATGGGATCGATCTTGCTGTACTGTCCTATCAGGACCTCGCGTCAGACTTCACGATTCAGCCCGCCGGATCGGTCAGGATCCGCCTGGAACCAAAAGTGGGACGCCAGGAGAACCGCGCAATCTCCGCTTTGCCATCTAAGATAGGTGATAACCAACTATGAGTTCACATGAGCATGTCGCTTCACCGTTACTTTCGTTTCATCTGAAACCGGTTCTCTTCGCAGCATTCGCCATCCTGCCTCTTGCCGGTTGCGCTAGTTGGAATAAGCCAGCTCTTTCAGTAAAGGAGACGTCGCCCCCGGACTTGCTCGGCGCCAATCACATCGATCCGGCTATGCGCGAACGCATTTTGCGCGAAGTCGGTCAGGATTCTCAAGAGCGAGCTTTGCGAGATGAGCTGAGGCAACATCCAGGCAATGTTGATATGGCAATCCGTCTTACGAAGGTTTTGGTGGCGCAGAAACGCCTTGATGACGCCGTTGGGGTCCTCGACAGCGTCCTGGTTGCAGTTCCAGGCGACTTGCGCGCGTTGAATGCGAAGGGAGCTGTCTTGGACATTCAAGGCAGGCATGACGCGGCACAAGCGTTATATCGGCAGGCCCTCCAAACAGAGCCAGAAAATCAGATGTTGCTCCACAATCTTAACCTGTCGGTTGCGCTTAACGGCAAGTCCGAACGGAATGCGTTGGCACCGTCGCAATAGCTGCCACTGGACTTGCATGTTTGTCAGAAGTGGCCGCAGATCGGGCGCTATGTACGAGCACGCGTCAGGACCGTTTGGGGCGCTGATGTTGAAGGGACTGCGTAAGGTCTTCCAAGTCACCAGGGTGAGAACGAGACCCGGCGATTGTAGCGTCTCCGGCAGAGCACCAGTTGTGGGCGCTGTCGCACTATCTGAGATTGACCTGACCCGCACCTCGCACGATCCGGCTCGCCGCCGCGATCGGTTCGCCGCTGGGCCGCATCGGAAAGTCGCCAATGGCATGTACCGCCGGTCCGGTGAAGCAGGGGGTCGGGAGCTCGGACCGAAGTCGAAGAGGCGGTCTCGCGTTCCAAACACGCTTTGCCCTCCCGCTGCAGCCGGTGGAGGCCTCGCCTAGGCTCATTGGGCTATGGCGGCTGGACTTCGGCAACTCGGTTGTCGCGAAACGTAGTTTGCTGGCGTCGGGCATCGCTCTACAACTACACCCCATGACCGACAGCCTGCGTCGACTGATGCTTCGCTTCAGCAAAGGAATGGCGTGCATGACTGCTAGATCCGGCGACCAACAAGGACTTGCAGAACGCGGGGGTGAGCTTGCCACGGTGGATCACGATGTTCTCGTGACCGATCTTGGCGCGGGCGTCCTGCCACTGCCGATTATGGCCGCGCTGCTCATTCGACTTGACGTGGCAAGCGGCGAAATCGGCTTCTTCCAGTGTTGCCAACTCCCCTGCATGTACCGGCCGCTTCGTATGGATGTGCACCCACATGGGACCCGGCATGACGCCGTTGCGCAGCGCCTTCGGCTGCAGCCTGATCTCAAACAGCGCCCCCGGCTCGCCCTTCAACGCACGTGGCAGATCCGCAGGCGTCAACTCCTTGGCCTCAAGCAAGTGTTCAAGGTGGTTCTGGGACGGAAAGGCGTAGGTCTTCATGCACTCGATCTTGGCGTTGGCCCTTGTCTCGTTCAAAGCCTTAGCCAGTCCCCTCGCCTCGGACAATATCACCTTGAGCCGGACGGTTTTGTCGTGCACTTCGACCACTTGCGCGGGCGAGAGCAGGACGCGTCGCCGAGGATCCTCCAACGCGACCAGACAGGCCTGCATCTCAGTGGTCTGTGCCTGGAGGCGCGCGATTACAGTTTCGACGGCGTGGTCGGCGTCTTCGGGTTTCAGCTGGCGCGCCTGAGAGACGGTCCTTTGCTGACCAGCCGTATCGAACTGCAAAAGTTCGTCCAGCCGCGTGAGTAGCGGCCTAAGGGTCTCCGTCGAGGCTGGGGCCGGGGTTTGCCAGATCGCCAAGTGTGCCGCCGCCGATGACGCGCTCGCATGCGCCTCTCTCGCGCTCACAAGTTTCTTCGTGCCTCGATCCGAACGCATGAGAACCTTGGTTGCTGGCGCGGAGTCGTCGCTGACGGTTGCAACGACTTGCGGTTCCGGCCGCGGCGCGGCCGAACTCCCGCCACCGGCAGCCAGCTTGCCCTTGCTTTTCCTCTGCCGGCTGCGCGCCGCGGTGACTTCGGCCACCGCAGCCTCGCCGGCAGTTTCGGCCAGTATTGTAGCGCCCGCGGCAGCTGTCCGTGCAGTGATGGGCGACGACTGCGTCTGCAGCGTCAGAGTTCCTTGGGACACGGCAGCCGTGCCAGCCTTGTCGGCCGATATCGCAGCGCTGGCGATGGCCGGCGATAAATTCCGTGCAGGCTCTGGCTGCAGATCCAGGAGCCGCATGACCTCGTCGGCAGTGATCCATGCGCCGTCTACGATTTGCCCAAGCAGTTCCAACGGGAGGCGGCCACCTGTTCCATGGTCGCTTAGCTTGGCAAGCATGGAGTACGACGTCGACGCAAATTCCGAAAGCCGCTCCATGACTCCTTCCAAAACGGCGCAGTGTTGTGCGTCGAGGGGACGCCCTTGATTGTTCATCACAGCATCTTTCGTCGAGACGAATGCCGGAAAAACATCGGCGATGAAGCCGTCCAACAGAGCCACCTGTTCGTGGAGGATGTCCCTGACGGGTGGTTCGAACGTGCTTGTCTGCGGCTCAATCTTGAGCTGCGCGAGAGCGGTCCGGGATTGCAGCTGCATGACCTTCGTAGCCATTAGCCAGCCGGTGCGCAGGCGCAGCGCGGCTTCTTCGCCCCGCCGCATTTCGACCGTTGAACTTGGCAAATTGGAAGCCGCGGCGCACACGGACCGCGCCCATTCGCCGCGCTGTACCTTCTTGTCCCACCACTCCATGCAGGCGACATAATGTTTAGCCACACTGGAAACCGACCGGATCACCTGGTCGGGGGAGGCATTGGATCGGTACATCTCGCGGAGGATGCGGTCGGCAGCCTGCCTGCCCCGTTCTGACTTCTCGATAATTGTTTTGGCTACACGATCACAATGGTCCACTCGATCGATCGCGTGGTCGCGGATTTGACGCACCTGATCGTCGGGCAGAATGCGATGCGCTACCGGGCCGGGTAGGCTTGTGTAGTATTCCAGAACGTTTGCACCCGCATTGATGACCCGATCGAATTTGTCTTGCAGTTCGTCCATCGATCGTATGTTTTGCAGGCCGCTTTTTTGGCGAACGTCTAGTTCCTCAAGCAGGCCGAGCATCCGTTGCTTTGCGTCGTTTTTCTCTTCCTCTGTCCAGGGAGCGGGTATTGCCTCACTTGAAGTTGACGGCGCGCCCGCGATCGGCGTCGTACTGTCAGCCTCCGACAAAGAAGGAACGCCGCGCCGCCGCGTAGCGGCTACACGCGGCGCGGCAACCGGGATTCGATGTGCGCCAACGGATGGGCCGGAAGATCTACCACCAAGGTCGTCATCAGCACCGTGCGCGATGCCAGCCGAGAGTAAACCTCTACCTTCAGGCTCAGAGCGCATCCGATCCACGACGGAACCGAACGATCGGCTGCCCTCCGCCGCCGCCCGACTCGATGGGGAGCGCGAACTGCCCGGTTCGGCTGCATCATCGGCGATGCGTGATCTGTCAAGTCGGCCAATGCCCGTCATATTTCATCTCCGATGAAGGCTTAGAATGCGCTGTCTATGCTGCTGGGGCGGATGTCGCTTAGCCGTAGCGCATCGTACGCGGGGATATAAGCGTACCCTGATGGGCATAGGGCATGGGATCCCCGAGCAGCCGCATGGTTTCTCGTCAATCGTCACGGGCAGCCCCACGCGCAGCGGCGTCGATTGATTCACGCCGCACTCGCAGTTTTCAGGTTTTGCAAGAATTCAGTCGAGGTCCGCTCGCGCTTCCATTCACCGACACCATTTTTCACCAAAGTATAGCTATAGCTGAAACCTTCTACATGGGTCCGTCGTAAGGGCTTTTGGCTTCCTGCATTGAATGCTCTGACGTTCCCACCGATTGCCTTTCGTGATTGTCGCCAAATGCCACCGACGAGTCAGCAATTCGACGACTCCCTGGTCGTTGAGCGTCACGGCGAGAGTGCGTTGCGACGCTCGAAATCATCACGGCTTTGCTTGCTCCAGATCTTTGCGCGGGAAGCCTATGCGCTCATCCGCCCAACCCACGTTCATTATGATTCAATCGTTCAGGGACACATTCGGCATGACATCGCCTGTCGCTGGCGGGATCCAGTATCTATCCATTGAGCGCTTCAGCGATGCGTCCAACTCGGCGGCTGTCCGGAGCGAGGGCATTTGCGCCTCGTTGATCCAGCCGAAGCCGAGGTAATGGAAGTGGTCCGCCGGCGCCGTGATCCGGCTCTTGTCCAATTCTCCAACGAAGTCCGCCGCCCAATCGTGGATTGTATAAGCTTCAAGTTTATCCTTCATCGGCTGCCAGCGTTGGATGCGCTCTTCGCGGGGCATCTTGGCCGCTCTGGAAATCGCGGACGCGATCTCGTCAGGGCGGGTCGGATCCACCAGCAGAGCCTCATTGTTGTTGAAGTCCTCGGCCGCACCTGCAAACTTGGACAAGACCAAAACGCCCGGATCTTTCGGGTCTTGCGCAGCGACATATTCCTTCGCTACCAAATTCATGCCGTCTCGCAAGGGTGTCACCACGCAGACGCGCGCGGCGCGGTAAAGACCCGCGAGTCGAGCCTGGCTGAAAGCGTCATTCTCATAGAGGATCGGGCTCCACTCGTCCGTACCATGCTCGACATTGACCCGGCTGACCAAGCTGTCAACATTGCGCTTGTACGCTTGATACTCTTCAATTTCGGTGCGTGAAGGTATGGCGATTTGCAAGAGTGAAATGCTGCGCGGCTCGGCTGCGAACACCTGATCGAAAGCTTTGATCCGGTTGTCGATACCCTTGCTGTAATCGAGTCGATCGACGCCAATTGCAAGCTTCGCGCCCCCGAGTTTCTTTTGCACGGAGGAGATATATTCCTCCTGATTGGCAAGCGACTCCGCCGCATATTCTGCAAACTGCTTCGGATCGATACCGATCGGAAACTTTTGGCAGCGCGTCCGCCCGCGTTCCGAAATCACGATGCCATCCTTGCTTTCTAGGCCAAGATGAGAACGGAGGCATGCAAGGAAGTTATCCACGTCCCTGTTGGTCTGAAAGCCGAGCAAGCCATAGTCGAGCATCGATTTCATGAGTTCACGATGATTGGGTACTTGCGCGATGGTATCGGGTGCCGGCCACGGCGTATGTAGGAAAAAGCCGATCGGCCGGTCGACGCCGAGTCTGTGGAGGTCATCGGCGAGCGGAAGAAAGTGATAATCATGCACCCAGAATGCGTCTCGATCCCTCAAGTCGAACGCCGCGCGCGCCATAAAGGCATTGATCTCGCGATAGCTGTCGTAATGTTGCGGCGAGCTCGAAATTCGGTCGGGCAAGGAGTGAAACGCCGGCCATAATGTCGAATTCGCAAAACCTGCATAGAAGCCAGGATAGTGTGCGCTCGGCAGATCAAGCCTCGATATATGTCCCTCGCCATATGACTCGAGTTGCACACTCGCTGCAGCGTCCTCGCTCACCTTGCCTGAGGAGCCCAGCCAGACGGCACCTGAACGCGCCACGATGGGCTCGAGCGCTGCGGCAAGGCCGCCCGTCTTCGGTTGGCCCGGGTCGGCGGCTGCAACGCGGTTTGAAATGACGACAAGCTTTGATTGCTGCCCTGTCTCACAGAGATCATCCTTCTGGTGGACAGAACCAATCCGAGGGGAAAGATCTGAAGGGGATTGTTGCATCCAATACTGCGCTGCCTCGCGCAGGTGCTGGTCGAAGGCTGCGTGTTGCATGGGTTGCCGTGTCGTGCGTGACGTACCGGCGGGCCTTGAGTCTGCCACCAAAGCAGTGATTCTATCCATTTTACATCTCCGTCCAGATCTCCATTCGATACGGTTTGGGATCGCAGCCACTAAGCCGCAGGCTTCTCCATTGCTCACCTTAAGCGGTCGAGCTTTCGAGAAGCTGACGAGACTAAAAGCAATTAGTCGCCGCGCTCAGTGGGACCTGATGGCGACCTGTGGCCGAGCACTCCAACTAGGCAGTGGGGCTCACGCCCTTGATCGCACGGAGCTGGCCTCCCCCTCTCACCGGATGCCTGTGCAGGGCGCTTCGGCTGAATTCATTCAGCCGAAGCGCGGCAAGCGATTGCGTGACAGCCGCTACCCCAGCAATCCAGTACTGCGTGCCTTTGGAGGACCTGTCAGCCAGTTATAAACCGACGTCAGCTTGCTTGTGACCGCGACAGTCTATCTTTTGGACCATCGCACCTGGCTTTTGGGCTGGCTCGGTCCGGCACTGACCCAAGGGAGGGGCTTGGGGCGTCTGAGCCGATGCCGGACCGAACCGTATCAGGCGACGCGGGTTATCTCGTCGCACATTGCAGCAACAGGTGCCACTTATGGCTTTATATCTTCTATCCGACTTTCTGTGAAATTTATTGTTTTGATCCGACGCATTGATGCTTTGGATGGACCCAAAGTGCCCCGTATTGAGCAGGGCTCGTGTTGAAGGACTGTTGTTCGACGGCTCTAATTTGAGTGCGGCAGGACGGATTGCGCGGCCTACACCAGCCGAAGGCTGGATTCGAACCGTGCGCAAGCCCTTGGCATGTCCGGCGCGCAGCTTGCAAAAAGGTTGGGCGTCACGCGCGCCCACGTGGCACAGGCAGAGAAACCCGAACTCGACGGCGGCGTAACCCTGAAATCCATGCAGGCCGCAGCTGAAGCCATGGGTTGCCGGTTCGTCTACGCTTTCGTTCCACCTGGCTCCATCGAGAATGTAATCATTGGCCATGCCCGAAAAAAGGCGCAGGCGATTACCAACACAGCGGGCAAGCATATGGCGCTGAGGGTCAAGCCGTATCCGACAGCCGGACGCGGCAGGAAGTTTCTCGCCTCATGAGCGAGTTGATCTACGAAATGGCTCCCGACTTCTGGAAGGACAAGTGACGATTAAGCTCGAATATCCCGAGGGAGCTGCGCCCCTCGATCCTAATGAACTCAGTGGGCTTAAATACAAGCACATCACCACGCAGGGCGAGCTTGACGAGCTCAAGCAGGCCAACATCGCTTCCGGGCCGCGCTGGCTTGCCCGCACGCGTGGCAAGGACATCCTCTCGGACGATTTTGCAATCGAGCTTCACCGGCGGCTCTTTGGCGACGTGCGGGACTGGGCAGGAGTGTTTCGGAAGACCGGGAAAAACATCGGCGTTGATCCAACCCAGATTGGAGTGCAGCTACGCGGCTTGATGGATGACGCCCAATATTGGGCGGCAAACCGCACCTATGCGGCGACCGAGGCCGCCGTGCGCCTACATCATAAGCTGTTCTTCATTCACCCGTTTGCCAACGGCAACGGGCGTCACGCGCGTATCATGGCCGATGTCGTCCTCGACAAGGTATACGGCGCCGGCCCAATCGACTGGACAGCAGGCGCAGACCTTCAAAAAATCAACGAGAGGCGCATCACATAGATCGCGGCTCTGAAGGCGGCGGATGCTCATGACATCGGGCCGCTGCTGGCGTTCATAGGTCCTCGAACCGATGTGTCGGAGAAAGCTGACAGAGCCACCCGATTCGCCGGCTCGGCGACGCGCCGGCAAATTGTTCAATGAATCGAAAAATCGACGGTCTGTCGGCTCATGCCGGCGAAGCGCGCCGGCACCTGCCCATGTTCGAGGCTAGTTGTCGTGATCAGGTTGTCGACAGCTTCCCCATTTAACAAAACAGACAGGGTTGGTCGCACTGGACGAACATCGGCTGCCGATGCTCACGATGCATGCCTGCCGAGGGCTGTTAAAGGGTAGTTTGTTGCTGATTTCCGGCACGTCAAATCCAGCCCAGCTTCGATGCCTATTTTTGAAGGGAGGAACGGATGGATTTCGCCTCGACGAAGTGGGAGCAGGTAAAGTCGGACAGCGCGGGCCGGCAAGCGAGTTCACCCGCGGTGCCGTCCGCAGATGCAGCGACCTTTGAGCGGCAGCTGAGCGAGATCGCCAGTTC